>NZ_JBEQCS010000039.1:0-1872 GCF_046054195.1 Celerinatantimonas sediminis | reverse complement strand
AATCTGCCACCGGCGGCTTACCGAAAACAACTGGGAAACTCTACTTTAGAACTGTCTCATTAATGGGGAAGTGGACAATAGGATTTTAGCAAATTAAAAAGCTAAAAAGTCCGGATGGCGCTTGAGCAAAAAAACGGCTAATAACCAATAATAGTGACTGAGATCTAATTCATGACACTTATAAATATATTCAACCCCCACCACACTCTCTCACTTGGCTATCGCGTTGCAGGTAGTGTTTATCATAAAGCTGACGCAAGAGTTAGTTCATGGTATTTGCAGTCGTAGCACATCGTTTGGTCAGCGCATTAAACTGTTTTGCCAGGCAATTCAGAAATGCTGGCGCGCTCTCATCGATGCGATCGCTGTGCTCAATTTGAATTTTTTTTGGAATCGAGGGTACACCAGTATATAACTTATACCAGATGCTCTACTGAAATATACGCTGACACGTCACGCGCCCCTACCTCAACCACCATTTTGCTTTTTTGGCTCTGCTGTTGCTGCTTTAGGGGGCAAAAATTTTTTTGTTCCACGATGTGGCGGCGTATAAAGCATCTAGAAGCAAAAAAAGACCCGTTCGACGATAATCACGTTTCTACTAAGACGGCTTATTTTTTTCTGACTCCAACTCCCCAACGAATTTTTTAAACTGCTGCACTCCGTAGAAAAAAAACCAAGATAAAAATATAATAAATGGAACATACAGGAAAAATGGATGAGCGAGAAAATCATCTACTAAATTAAAATAAATAATACCGAAAAATATTAATATACTCACTATCATTGCAAATATTATCGAAATAAAGGTCACTGCAGTTATTTGCCACGACTCATGATCCCTACCTGAGAGCACATATTGTGATACTTTAAAAAGAGTTCTCCACATTAAGCTTTCCTACTACCCATTTTTGATACACGAAACTGCGTAAGTCTGCCCTTGAGCGATTAAAGCGTCTCCATGCCCTTTAACTTCAGCCAAATCCTCTGGTAGAACTGCCACCCTAGTCTCCTTTGTAGGATACCCTGCCTAACACTTTTGCACGATTTTCTCATCCTACGCTTAATTGATTCTTTTATCTATTAAAGGCTTTTTGTAAAGAAACTCGATTCGCCCTGATTCTTTGCCATAACTAAAGCGCACAAGCATCAGCCGGCGTTCTTGCCAGTTAGTTTAAACATAGAGGTCTCACACATAAAAAAGGCCACTGAGTAGTAGCCTTGGGGGAATGAATGATAAAAGGAAGAACTAAAATTTATTTATTTTTTGGTGGTAAAAACGTAGGCATCTTTTTTCACCATAGAAGAATAGAACTATAGCTAAAACAACATAAAAACCTAATACAATATATTTATGAGCAATGACATAATCTGCAAATGAATATAATTTCAGATAAACAACAATCAAGAACACTGCTGAGGACAAAATCAAAACACAAAATGCCGAAGCAAACATCACACAGGTTTCTACACCACTTTTTGTGATACTATCCCTCTCAAAGAAGTAATAAATATTAAAGAAGATCTTCCACATATTCTAAGACACCTTTAAATTCATGTTCTTTAGCAGTACTGAAAATATTAAAATTTATTCATTTTTTGATGGTAAAAATATCGGCATCTTTTTTGTCCATATAATATAGAAATTAGCCCCACAGCGGCATAGACCCCGAGCGTAAAATACTTGTGATTAATCATCAAATCGCCAAGATAACTCAAATTAAAAGTAACTAATGCAAAAAAATACACACTGTGACAATGGCTGCATAAAAGGCAGCCGCTATAATGGCACACGTTTCAGCACCTTGGATGGTTACATTTCCTCGTTTAAGAAAATAATACAGTTTAAAAAAGATCTTCCACATACTCTAA
>NZ_JBEQCS010000038.1:0-2358 GCF_046054195.1 Celerinatantimonas sediminis | reverse complement strand
CAATTCCAGTTCAATGTCGTGCTAATGATTGTCCATCAACGTGCTAGTGATATCTTCGCTGGCTCGAAACTGCCCCATTGTGAGTTAGTGCCAATATGAGAGCTAGCCGCAGTAACTGTTTTTGCGATACTTAGCCTAATGGAAAGATGAAAAGTAAGACGCGCCCCATAGGTTGGTTCTGTGAATTAGGTATGTAGAATAGTGGAAAGTAAGAGGGTACAGTCGCATATTAGTTCACACCGAGAGACTGAGGTTATGCCACTACAATCTTTTGAAGACGCGATGAATGCTCGTGTGCCTGACAATCCAAAGCCATCTGTCCTACTGGCTAACGGCTTCTCACAAGCGTGGAATCATACAATTTTCAACTATAAGAACCTGCTTAGCGGAGCGAATTTTGGCGATCGTGATGCAGAGATAAGAGAAATTTTTACGAAATTCGACACATACGATTTCGAGCAAGTAATGCGTGCTCTAGAGGCTGCCGAAGCTGTCTGTGAAACTTATGGTATTGATGCCGAGAAAATTGATGAAATCGCCACAGACCAAGAACAACTAAAGAATTCATTAATTGATTCAATTTCTGATACCCATCCAGAAAGATCAAGCCATGTTTCAGTAGCACAATACGAACAAGCTAAACCATTCATCCTACTATTCAAAAACATCTTCACTCTCAACTACGACTTATTGCTTTACTGGATAGTCAATAAAACTGAGATCGCTCCAATGGGCTACCATACTGGAGATGGATTTACTTTTACTACATGGGAAAATGAATGACTGCTACAAAAAAATATCGAAACTCGACGGAACGCTATTCATCCATGGTCATTCAATGGCAGACAATGACAAACACATATTTGATCAAATTAATAAAAGTGAAATAGAAAAGGTATTCGTAAGCATCTTTGGAGATGAAAACTCAGAGGTAAACCGTGAAACCATAGCTAATGCTAGACGCTTTATTCATGCTGATGTTGAATTCTATGATGCATCAACAGCACCTATCTGGGCTTAATATACGCGTGCGGCCCTTGATTGAGGAGCCGTTTTGTTATCCATCGTTTGATGGTTTCGCCAAACCTAAAGTAATTTACTATTTACTAAAGTAGGTAAATTATTGGTATGCTTTTGTCCAGTTGGAGCTCGTAACTCGACGATGCCCCAAGATGCGTTAACGTAAATGCTCTAAGGGTGGCTTAGAGCAAGGAGCGGACATCGAACTAGTTAACCTTGCAGAGGAATACAACTGGGAGTTAACTTTTAAAGAGTGCTCGTGTAAATTGACCAGATAAAATTAAGATGACACTTTTTTATGGCAGTAGAGACTATCGATAGGGAAGCTGGAGACTCTGGCAAAGGTTTTAGATTACAGCTCATAAGAGCGATTAAGCTCATGCTGCAAACGATTCAGCAGGATAGAAGCACTGTATTTTTTACTGCGGTGGAAAATCTCGAAGATGTTTCCCATCAGACTATTGTAGATGGAGAAGTCAGTAATTACTTCGAAGAAGACAAGAATTATGACCTGAATGGAAATTTCACAATTTTTAGCCCTCCGGTTATAAATACGTTGGTCAGTTTTTATGACATCTATGTAGATCAATTTCGCACGAGTAACAGCGTTTATTTGGGCTTTTATACGACAAGGGATGTCGGTAAGGAAAGAAAATCTAAGCTCAATAGCGGTAAAGAAATAACTCTACCAGAAAAACCAATTTTAGAAATTCTTCAATCGTTGGATGAAGTTTCAGACGAAACTATTAATTTAGTAAAAGAAATTCTTGTTGAAGAGTACGCTTCCCAATATAAAGAAAAGTCTAAATCAGGAAACTTAGAAACGCTTCAGGGTCTAAATGTTGATAGGTTTAAAGAGTTTTTGAGGAAAATATCATGGGATTTTGGTCAGGAAGATGAGGATGCTCTCAAGCAGACAGTTTTAAAGGGTATTGAGAATTCACCACTTCACAACAATGCACATATAGGCAAAGAAAATATAATATTTTGCTTGTTAATGGATAAGCTGAGCGAAAGGCAAAATAGTAAAAACTTAGTCGATAAATTGGTTCATAGTTCAGATGTAAAACTAATTTTTAAAGAAGCAGAGTCTCAAATTCCAGATGAAAGCATAGATCCTACGTGGCGCTATATCGACGAGCTTGAAAAGGATGTGACCGACAAGCGAAATCTGAAAGAAAAAGTGCTCTCAGTAATAGAGGATATTTCAGATCGCCGAATTAGACAGTTAGCAAGAAAAGCAAGTAGCTCTAAGTATGAAGTGAATCGCCACTACTTCACTAGACGACTTTTAGCCTCATTAAAATATTGACGCTCATACTCTAACGGCGATAGCCC
>NZ_JBEQCS010000037.1:0-2926 GCF_046054195.1 Celerinatantimonas sediminis | reverse complement strand
GAACGGGGAAACTCTGCAAACAGCCCAGCCTAAGACGCGCGTCTATTTCTTGTCAGAGCATCGCACGCCTGACAGTTCGCACGGTGGCGGGGGAGAACAACGCACCACCTAAAAAAAGCGGCGGTACAGCAGCAGCCAAGGCCAGTGAACAGCAGAACCAGACGAGTACCAGCAAGGCGCAGAGGGGGAGCGACGCGATGTCGTACCGATAGTGCTGGTTATGGCCGATTATCCTATTTATTTAGGAGGGTCGACCTGTGGAGACGCGCAGCGGCGACATCCTTTTCCTCGGCGAAGCCGGCTTGTCTTTTAAGTCCTTTTTAAAACAAAAAATTTGATTGCGCGCGGAGCGCAAAGGGTCATGTTGGCACCATTCTCCCTGGGCGATTGTGTGTCAATCTTTGGGCAACTTGTTGTCCTAGATTGTCCACATGAGACCCAACCCAAATAAGTTTACGCTGCGTAAATTTTCAGATGTGCTTTTTGCCCTGTTGTCTCATAAATAGTCTCATAAAAGGTCTCATAAAAAGTCTCATAATTCGTTATGAGACTTTTTATGAGACGGCTGATCAAAAAATTGATTTCATTTTTAATCTTTTAAGGGAATTTTTAACCCGTTAAACGAGCCGATTTTCTGAACGAAAATCAACACGTTAGGGCTTCGCCCTCTTGGCTATTTTCCGGCGCTGAACGCACCTCCCAATGGTCAATTCACCGCCCCCGTCAGGCCGTCTGCGACGGCTGACCACCCCCCTAAGGGAGCCACTCAAACAACACGATTTTTAACGCGTTGCTAAATCGGATGTTTGCGGGTCCGTTTGGCTGGAAAAATAGCGCCGGTTCGCTCGGTTTTTCATCCCTTGCTTCGGCTTATTTTTCCGGCCAAAGCGGATCTCTTCGAGCCTCCATTATGGTGGTGGTCAGCCCTCTTCGAGAGGCCGACGGGGGCGAAAGGAAATTGAACGCGTTGCGCTGACTTTTGGCCCCTGAACAGGCCAACGTCAGTCGACCGAAAAAATGACCGTGGGCGGCCATTTTCTCTTGGCCCCACTTTGGGAAGCGGGGCCATCGATTCAACCCCGAACCCTTTTTATCTGTTTCGAACGCGAGCGTTCGAGAGCCACCGATCCGGCGCCAATTAAAATTGGCTTGTCTCGGCAGCGACGGATAAAGATTTGGGCGGCACACCTGACGCAGTGGCACTGCCATAGGATAAACCCAGTCTTCACCTGGGGTAGCGGTGCAACGATAGTTTTGGTGATTGGTTGCACTTTTCCCCTTTCAAGCGAGTGCTGGCAAGGGCTAGAAGTGCAACGACACTTGAGATGAAAAGATCTAAAAACAGGCGTTTAAGCGTGAATTTTGGTGAAGTGCGAAACCGGTTTCAGCACCCTCTCAAACGGCCTCAAAAGCGTTATAAACTTTCAGGCGGTTTCGATGGGTATCTGCCTAGGTTTATTGGTTAAAATAGCGCTGTGGGCCATTGAGAGGCGAGAAAGGGGTAAAACAACGGCTATTCTTGGCTATTTACCATAATGACCGTTTTGCGCATCGATTATTGAAGACGAGAGTTACGTTAACGGAGATTGGAATAACTAAAAATACTAAAATAATTTTAGTCAAACTATTTGACTATGAGGTCAAATGATTCATACTCTGTACGCATAGGTAAGAGAGGGAATTGTCGGATTGTAAAAGCCCCTCCACCCGCGCAACGACGTTTAATTTTAAGTTAACGTTTCTCGGGAGAGATTTAAGGTTGAGCGACGCAAATGCGTATAATAGGTAATCTGGAGATATTTTGCCCTCGTTAAAGGTCATTCTTTACGAGGGCTTTACTTTTTCTGCTTATTTTTCTTTCTTCTCCTTGTTCGTTTAGAAAATCGAGCTGTCTCAAATGCTTTTCTTCCCTCTAAAATATTTTTTAACAGAACGCTTAATGGACGTAATTCGTCGCGAGAACTTTTGGTTATTTTTTTTATTTTTTGTAATCGATTATCTTTTTCTATTTGTTCAATATATGCAGTTTCAATCAGTAAATTTATTGTATTGCCTGAAATTTTTGTTAATTTAAACATTAAAAGAAAAGCATATCCTTCATCTAGGTCATCTAGTTCAAACATGCATGAAAAGCATGTTTTATCATCACCTTTATTAGCTAATATACATCTGTTTTTCAAAGTTTCTTGAGGTGCTTTAAAAAAGCGAGGTATGTAAAAGCTAGATTTGTATTTCTCTGTATCAAAAATTCTTTTTTCTTTTTCTATCGGAGCGTTTTGCCTTAATGCAAGATCGTCGGGGTTGCCTTTCTTATATTGGTAAGAAGTTAACAGAGATCCTTTTTTTTTGTATTCGTTTAAAAGTTGCTCGTCAACATCCTTCAATTTTCTTGAATATACGTGATTGGTGCAAAAAATATTAACGGTGACAGATCTTGTTTCACCATTTGACAATACCAAGTCAATTGAGACCGATAGGTCTTTTATGTGAGAAAGAGAGTATTCTTTATCGTCAATGATTATCGTATCTGGTTTAGGTGTGGTGGCCATGTTTTCGCTTTTATAGAGTCATGGTTACATTTTACCCAAATGAACAAGACTCATCTATGCCGAACATATGTTGTTGATATTTATTCTTTTAGAATTTACTATCTGAATGTAAAAAAAAACCGCCTGAAGGCGGTCTTTTTTAAAGGTTTAGCGGTGCTGGTAACACCCTGAACCACGGGAAACACCTCTGAGAAAGTGATTCCTAAAACTGTTCGTGTAGTTTAGCTGGCTACACACCAGCCTTTCAAGCTTTTCTAGTCACTTTCTCAAATCTTTTGTGTTTCCCTTGCCGCTGCTTTGGTGTTTTTTCAGCATGGCTCGAGGGATTGGATCAGTGTTTGTTGCCCTCTGAAAGCCGCAGCGGTCGGGCTGAACGG
>NZ_JBEQCS010000036.1:0-6016 GCF_046054195.1 Celerinatantimonas sediminis | reverse complement strand
TACTTATCCATAGTTATCTTATTATGCATTGCCATGAGTTTTCCGCTCCAGGCAATGCCTTCCATCCATGATGGGCTAGATGCGCTAAACCATCATGAATTTGCTAAAGCAGAAAAGATTTTTGCCGATCAGGCCGATAAAGGTGATGTACACGCGCGTTATTGGCAAGCCAACGCGATGTTTCTGCAGCGAGGGAAAAAGGCGTTTGCTGCAGGTCAAATTATGTTGCAAGCGGCTAAAAAAGGCGACCCGTGGGCGATGAACCGTCTTGATCCAAGTAATAATGAATCACCTTGTGGGATGTTTGGTTGGCCATGTGATTCTAAATGGCTGGATAAAGCATTAGCAATTTGGAAAAAGCAAGCGAAGCAAGGTGATGGTAATGCGGAACTTGCACTTCTATTGCGTGATCGGCCTTGGTATCTCACTTATATACCTGTTCTGAGTCAAAAAATGTACGCCAGTAGGATAGCTGATGCATTTTTGAATGGTTCTGATTACGCAGCATTAAGAATTCCAGGTTTTTCAGTAAAGAAAAAGTATGAATACATAAAACAAGTTGCTAACAAAGGAAATTGTGAGGCGATGTTTGATTATGGTGTTCATTTTGATGACAATAGCGAAGATTACTTAGATTGGATGAAAAAATCTGCTAGATGTGGTTATAGCAAAGCCGCATTATATGCTTTGATTACTGATAAATTAAATGGGAATTATAGCGAAGCGTATTTTTATGGTGTGTTGGGAACTTATATTGGAGGTAGTAAAACCAATATAGATCCTTTTTATGAACCGTGGATAAAAAACATTATAAAAGATAAAAGAGATCAGATAAAATCAGAAGTAAAACAATATGTAGAAAAAAATAATATTAAACCAACCAAAAACTATAGTGAATTTAGTGAAGAGTTCTTTGGTATTTATTAGCCGCTATTTTAATGTTTAATTTTATTAAGAATGAGAAAGGAGCTGTAATCCCATTCCTTTTTATATCTGCGTATCTTCTCTTCATCTTATTAATTCCCTTCCGAGCTTGTGCTTCTGTTGATGCTGGCTTAGATGCGTTAAGCCATCATGAATTTGCCAAAGCAGAAAAGATTTTTGCCGAGCAGGCGGATAAAGGTGATGCCCATGCCATGTATTGGTTAGGCAATACCTATCAGTTGGAAGGTGGCATGAAACGACTAGATGCCGGGCGAATTCTGTTGAAAGCCGCAAAGATGGGAGATCCCTGGGCGATGTATCGTCTTTACACTAAAAACCCGTATTCACTTTGCACCGTTTGGCCCTGTAGTTCCAGATGGGATAGTAAGGCTGTAGAAATCTGGGAAAGACAATCCAAACAAGGCAACGGAAAGGCAACATTTGCCCTCGCATTACGTAAAGACAGAACCTTTTGGTATAATGTCACAAAATGGCTCCCTGGTATGGGGCAAGAGAGGCTAAATAAAATGGCGCTCAAAGCCTTTCGCCAAGGTTATCAAGGTGCATCATTTTATTTAGCTAATAATATTAAGTCTGATTATTTACACTATTTAATTAAATCTTCAGGTTATGATTTTATTCCTTCGTATAGCCGATTGGCAATATATTATAAAGATCATCATAACATTAAGTTAATGGAGAAATATAAAAATATTGCTCTCCAATATGGTGATAGAAACTTTATAAATTATTTGTTTGAAGTGTATTCACAAGGGTTGGATGGATATAAGAAAGATTTTAAAAAAGCATATTTCTATGGAAAAATTCTTTCTCTCTATGGGAAAGATGTTGATGTTTTTTTTAAAAAAACTGGATTAAAGGAATATAGATTGGATGCCAAATTTACAGATATACAGAAAAAATTATTTATAAAAAAAGCAAAGGAATTTGTTAGTGCTCATCCTCCTTACCACTATTACGACGAATTTTCTTTCCCATTTGATGGGATGGACTTTTAATTGGTAGTAGTCAAGGGATACATATTTCCTATCTATTTATTAAAAACATTCATGCAATATCGATACTTAAAAATAACCGTTTTATTGTGCTTTGCTATTAGTTTCCCGCTACAAGCCAAGCTTGCTATCCATGATGGGCTTGATGCTCTTCAGCATCATCACTACCAAAAAGCTGAACAGGTGTTTCAAAAGCTTGGAGAACAAGGAAATGCCCATGCTATGTATTGGTTGGGGAATACCTACCAGTTAGAAGGGGGCATAAAACGGTTGGATGCTGGGAGAATTCTACTCAAGGCTGCCCAAATGGGTGATCCTTGGGCAATGAGTCGTCTAGATCCTGATAATGGGCTCTCGCTTTGTACCATCTGGCCGTGTAATTCCAAATGGAAAAGTAAGGCCGTAGAAGGCTGGGAGAAATTATCAAAGCAAGGCAATGGTAAAGCGACATTTGCCTTAATGTTTCATAAAGAAGATACATACTGGTATCGGTTTACCAGATGGATCCCAGGCATGGGTCAAGAGAAGCTCAACAAGATGGCGCTCAAAGCCTTTGAACAAGGTTATCAAGGTGCAGCAGTCTATTTATTTAATCATGATAAGTCTAAGTATTTAAAATACCTTATACAATCTTCTAAAAATGGTTTTATCCCTGCCAAAAGAATTATATCTGCATATTATGAGTCTCGGAAAAATTTTAAACTGATGAATAAATACAAAGACCTGTCTATTAACCTAGGTGATATAAAATTTATAAGATATCTATTTGTTTCTTACATTGATGGATTGGGCGGTTATAAAAAAGATTTTGATAAAGCGTATTACTATGGCAAAGTTTCTTCGTTGTATGGTGAAGACTTATCTATCTATTTTAATAGAAATGGGGCCAAGAGATATAGATTAGAGGATAAAGTTGCTCATGAAAAAAAATTCTTGTTAACAAAGAAAGCAAAAGAATTTGTTCATACCCATCCGCCTTATCATTATTATGATGAGTATTCCTTCCCGTTTGATGTAATGGACTTTTAATTGGTAGTAGTCAAGGGATACACATTTCCTATCTGTTTATTAAAAACATTCATGCAATATCAATGTTTAAAAATAACTGCTCTATTGTGCTTTGTTATGAGTTTCCCGCTACAAGCCAAGCTCGCCATCCATGATGGGCTTGATGCCCTGTGGCATCACCATTACCAAAAAGCTGAACAGGTGTTTCAAAAGCTTGGAGAACAAGGGAATGCCCATGCCATGTATTGGCTAGGCAATACCTATCAATTAGAGGGCAGTATGAAACGACTGGATGCAGGGCGAATTCTGTTGAAAGCTGCAAAGATGGGTGATCCTTGGGCGATGTATCGCCTTTATACTAAAAATCCATATTCTCTTTGTACTGTCTGGCCATGTGATTCAAAATGGGACAGTGAGGCTGCAGCAATTTGGGAGAAACAATCAAAAGAAGGGAATGGTAAAGCGACATTTGCTCTCGTTTTACGCAAGGAAAGAACCTTTTGGTATAATGTTACAAAATGGATCCCTGGTATGGGGCAAGAGAGGCTTAATAAAATGGCTCTTAAAGCTTTTCACCAAGGGTATCTAGGTGCATCATTTTATTTAGCTAGGTATTCTAAAACCCATGACTTCAAATATATTATACAAGCTGCCCAAAAGGGATTTATTCCTGCTTATCGAGTATTATCTGTATATTATAGAAAATCTGATAATATTAAACTATCAGAAATGCTTCAGAAAAAGGCTTTGCAATCAGGAGAGACTACCTTCATAAGCGTATTATTTCATACATATTTAAATGGGGGGAATGGTTACGATAGAAATATTGATAAGGCTTATTACTATGGCAAAATATCATCATTCTATGGTGAAGATGTATCTGGATTTTTTAGAGCAGATAAGTCTTCTAAAGACTTTAGTTTATCGACAAAGGTCGCAAAAGATAAGCAAATTATATTCACCCAAAAAGCAAAAGAATTTGTTCGCGCCCACCCCCCATATCACTATTATGATGAGTTTTCTTTCCCATTTTATGCAATGAGGTTTTAATTGGTAGTAGTCAAGGGATACACATTTCCTATCTGTTTATTAAAAACATTCATGCAATATCGATACTTAAAAATAACTGCTCTATTGTGCTTTGCTATGAGTTTCCCACTACAAGCCAAGCCCGCTATCCATGATGGGCTAGATGCGCTAAGCCATCATGAATTTGCCAAAGCAGAAAAGATTTTTGCCGAGCAGGCCGATAAAGGCGATGCCCATGCCATGTATTGGCTAGGAAATACCTATCAATTAGAGGGCGGTATGAAACGACTAGATGCTGGGAGAATTCTACTCAAGGCTGCCCAAATGGGTAACCCATGGGCTATGGGGCGTCTGGATCCCGATAATGGGCTCTCGCTTTGTACCGTCTGGCCGTGTAATTCCAAATGGAAAAGTAAGGCCGTAGAAGGCTGGGAGAAATTATCAAAGCAAGGCAATGGTAAGGCTACGTTCTCCTTAATGTTCCATAAAGAAAACACTTATTGGTATCGGTTTACGAGATGGATCCCCGGTATGGGGCAAGAGAGGCTTAATAAAATGGCGCTCAAAGCCTTTCGCCAAGGTTATCAAGGCGCCGCCATTTATTTATTTAATCATAATAAATCAGCTAACTTACAATACTTGATACAGGCGGCCAAAAATAAATTTATTCCAGCATATTCGAAACTAGCCATATACTATAAAGAAAAAAATAATGTTAACTTGATGAATAAATATAAGAATATAGCTATTCAGTCAGGCGATATGGGATTTATAAAGTTTTTATTTGAGGTATATATACAAGGTATGTTTGAATACAAAAAGGATTTTGACAAAGCATATTACTATGGAAAAATAACTATTTTATATGGAGATGATGTGTCTGACGACTTTGGGAAAAATGCTCCTAAAGAATTTAGTTTGTCGACAAAAGTTGCTAAGGCTAAGCAAATTGTATTCACCCAAAAAGCAAAGGAATTTGTTCGCACCCACACCCCATATCACTACTATGATGAATTTTCCATCCCGTTTGATGTAATGGACTTTTAATTTTTAATAATCAGGGGATACATATTTCCTATCTGCTTATTAAAAACATTCATGCGATCTCGATACTTTAAAATAATTTCCCTATTGTGCCTTGCGATTAGTTTTCCACTACAAGCTAAGCTAGCTATCCATGATGGGCTTGATGCGCTAAGCCATCATGAATTTGCCAAAGCAGAAAAGATTTTTGCCGAGCAGGCCGATAAAGGCGATGTACACGCGCGTTATTGGCAAGCCAACGCGATGTTTTTACAGCGAGGGGAAAAGGCGTTCGCCGCAGGACGAATTATGTTACAAGCAGCTAAAAAAGGCGATCCTTGGGCAATGAACCGTCTTGATCCAAGTAATAACGAGTCACCTTGTGGGATGTTTGGCTGGCCTTGTGATTCCAAATGGCTGGATAAAGCCTTGGCTACTTGGAAAAAACAAGCTGAGCAAGGTGACGGTAATGCTGAACTTGCATTACTGTTACGTGACCGACCTTGGTATACAAAATATATTCCGATATTAAGTGAAAAATTATACGCAAATAGGGCGATCGATGCTTTTTCTCATGGTTCTGATTATGCCGCTTTTAAAATTCTACATACAAATGTTACGGATAAATATAAGTATATAAAGGAAGTTGCTGAAAAAGGAAATGGTGCAGCTGAATATAATGCCGCTTTTTCTTACAAAAAATATAGTTCTAATTTCATTAAGTATATGAAACGTTCTGTTATTCATGGGTTTTCGAAAGCAACATTTTATATGTTTACGTATTACAAGGTGAGCGATGATTACGAAAAAGCATATTTTTATGGTCTCTTAGGTAAGTATTTGGGAGAAAGCGGAAATCGAGTTGATCCATTTTTTGAGGGGTGGATAAAAAATTTATCAAAAGATAAAAAGTTAGAAATAAAACGGGATGTTGATAAATATATAAAAGAAAATAATATTAAGCCAACTAAAAATTATAGTGAATTTAGTGAAGAATTTTTCGGTATTTATTAGCC
>NZ_JBEQCS010000035.1:0-13140 GCF_046054195.1 Celerinatantimonas sediminis | reverse complement strand
TCTGCCACCGGCGGCTTACCGAAAACAACTGGGAAACTCTACTTTAGAACTGTCTCATTAATGGGGAAGTGGACAGTGTTCATAGATTTATCGAGGCTAGAATTTACTCGATGCTTTGGATTTGAACGCGGGTCCCTCTGAGGCCGAAAAACTTGCATATTTAGCCACATCATGGAACGTAAAATTTTAGCCCGCCACATTACTACTAACAGCAAAGTCAAATGGCGGTTGAGGTAGGGGAAATGAGATGTGTCACTGTAAAATCAATACTATTATTGTTAATACTAGTATTTTTGTCTTAATGTATTTTTACTTCGCTAATATTCATCAATGACCAACTCTTGAAACCAACTATTATCTATATTTGTATGATTCATTATAAGTGCTATAAACCCCGTCTTTAATGTTGGCGAAGTGGCTAAGATTGAAGCAACGAATGATCTTTTGACTCAACGTATTCAATTACATGAAAAAACCGCGTGGATGCTGCGTAGTTTGCTAGAATAAAATATAGCCACTGCTATTTGGTTGTTAACTGAATAGTAGTGGTTTTATTGATACTGGTTTGTCTCGTACTAAACATCAATTAAAACTCGAAAAAGCTCTCTTCAATGTCTAATACGCCCGCTTCGAACTGCAGGCCCATCGCCATCACCTAGAAATGAAAGAGCAGAAGCTAGAAGCTCTCGCCAAACTCACCAAAAACTACACCCGCGAAGCCCAGCACTACCTAGGTCACCATTGTCGGTAAATGGACTGAATTTGGGGCAATTAAATTGCCCCAATTGGTTGGAAGTATCTGTGGCTTAGTCTTTTTTCAGTTGATCTACCATTTCAACGAACCGAGCAACGCCTGTGTTGACGTCAGTTAAGCCATTGGCCACATCATTAATGTTGTCTTTGCCATGCAGAGCGACTTTTGAAATCGCTTTTAAACGTTGGTCAATATCAGTAATTGATTTGCTATTAGCTTCAATAACTTTTGTGATGCTCTCAGTTGCTGTGGATGAATGCTTGGCTAGTTTTCTGACTTCATCTGCGACAACGGCAAAACCTCGGCCAAAGTCACCTGCTCGAGCGGCTTCAATTGAAGCGTTGAGCGCCAGTAAGTTGGTTTGGTCAGCAATGCCGCGAATGGTTGAGACGATTTCATCAATGTCTTTTGACTGCTCAATCAGTTTTTGGCCTGATATAGAGGCTTCATCCACTTGGTCGGCAATGTTATGCGAGGTCTGAACGGCATCATTTAGGACGTTGATGGCTTGATGGGTAATTTGGGATGTCTGTTCAGAAATCGCCGCCGCCATATCGACTGCTTGCATGGCAGTATTGACTCGCTCTGTGATATCTGAGGCAAATTTAATAATTTTATAGACTTTGCCTTTCTCATCTCTAATTGGGTTATACGTCGCCTCCAGCCACAATATATTTCCCATTGAATCTTTACGCTTGAAACGCCCTGAAAAGTGGTCGCCCCGACTCAATGTTTCCCAGAAATTAGGATTCTTTTTATAAAATCCATCAAAGCAAAACATCTTGTGATGTTGCCCCTGAATTTCTTCTAGCTTATATCCCACAACATTAAGAAAGTTTTGGTTTGCGGTGAGGATCGTTCCATCGGGTTTAAATTCAATCACTGCCAGCGAACGCTGTAGGGCGGTAAAAACTGCCTGAAGAGCATGAAGCGATTCAACTTGATCGGTTACATCGCTCGCGATTTTAACGATTTCTTTAACTTTGCCATTTGTATCTTTGACGGGGAAATAACTGGCTTCTACATAGACGGGGTTGCCGGATTTTTTGAACCGAAGAAAGGTGCCTTTATTGGCTTGGCCATTGGCTAGGTCTGTCCAAAAGTGGGCGTACTCGGATGATTTGACATAGTCAGGTTCACAGAAAATTCGGTGATGCTTGCCGATGACTTCGTCTTTTTGATATTCCATTACCGATAAAAAAACATCGTTTGCATCCAGTATGATCCCATCTGGCGTAAAGCTAATATATGCTGTATTGGCTCTTATCGCGCTGAGTAGATCGATTTGGCTGAGCCGCTGAACCTCATTGGCTTGTTGAGTTTCTTTTGCAATCAGTTTCTTTCTAGATTTTAGGAACATATCGAACGAATCGCCTTTAATGTTTTCAGCAATACTAAAATCATAGCCAAAAATATGACTTGCTGTTATTTTCTAGAGGGCTTTATTCAGTCGGTTTGGTTTCTATGTCGTTTGGATACTGCTGTTTGATCTCAAATGAATAATCGAGAGGGTATGCTAGGTCGTGAGTTGGGTCATTTACCTGAATAATAGTGAGAAATACGACAGGTACGATAAACGCATTAGAGTCGTGAACCCGCTTTGGTGCATCAATTTGCATCACCGCATAGCCTTTGTCCCAGAATGTTTGTCTCGCTGTTGAATACCATTGGCTTCGGGAGTCAGCCTGCAAGAGCATGCTTTTACTAAAAAGACAGACAGTTTCGCCTGGATGATTGCCTTGGCAATACTCTTTATAAGCAACAGCTGTCGTGACTTTATACCCTGATAGGCTAGATCTGATTTTGGACACCATTGTGTTGAAGCGATCATCTAGTTCTTTTTGGTCAATCTTCAATTCATTGCCATAAGGGTCATAGGTTGTATTTGCTTTAACCCAAAGGGATAATTTAGTTTGTTCTTGTTCGATTAGTTGCGAAATTTGAGTACTATCGAGATGTGCACACCCGACAAAAAGTGGTAGAAGTAATAGAAATAAGCTGTATTTGATGCTGTTTTTCATGTCCCATCCTTTTGTATCACTCCTTCGAATATAGTTGGTTAAAATGACTTGTGTACTCTTTCGTTTACAGTTCTTTGATGCGTGAAAACCCAAGTTTTTTTTAGAAGTTAGACTAATATGAAAAAAGGCTCTGTTCATTACGGAATTTTGCATGTTTTTCAATAAACGTTCAGCTGAATCTAACTCTGATAGATCTATCGTGAACCGTAATACCCAAATCATAGATTCCATTCGAAAATATGTGGCGACCATTGAGTTTGATATTGATGGCAATATTGTTGATGCTAATGATCTTTTCCTCTCTGCAATGGGATATACGTTGGATGAGATCAAAGGCAAGCATCACCGTATTTTTTGCTCAGAAAAAGACATCAACAGTGTAGCGTATCGTCAGCATTGGCAAGATTTAGCCAAGGGGATAAAAAAAGATGGCACATTTTATCGCTACAAAAAGGATGGCTCACTCATCATTATTGAAGCAACTTATTTCCCTATCTATGAGGGAGATCGAGTTACGGGATTTATGAAAATTGCATCCGATGTGACAAAGCAACATGTTGAGTCACAACGGATAGCTGATGTATTCACGGCATTGAACAAAACTTATGCGATGATTGAATTTACGAATGATGGCACAGTGACCTTTGCCAATAATAACTTTTTAAATACGCTTGGATATAAAGCAGATGAGGTTGTTGGTAAACATCATCGCATGTTTTGTTTTGATGAATTTTATGAACAACATCCAGATTTTTGGCAGCAATTAGCCAAATCGCGTGTTTATACTGGCCGTTTCCGGCGCAAATCAAAATATGGTGATGAAGTCTGGATCCAAGCCTCTTATTGCCCTATTTTGAATGCTGAGGGTAAGGTTTATCGCATTATTAAGTTTGCAGTAGATATCACCGAAGATGTTCATCATGAACAAACGGTGAAAGATGCTGCTCATATTGCTTATAGCACAGCCGTTGAAACCGCCCAGGTAGCCGATCAAGGGAATGCAAATCTACAACAATGCGTCCAATTGGCTAACTACATGGATACCACCATTATCGATGCGATTGAAAAGTTAAATCAGCTTGCTACATTGTCTGATGATGTTTCAAATATCGTTGATACGATTAGTAGTATTGCCGAACAAACCAATTTGTTGGCACTCAATGCGGCAATTGAAGCAGCTCGAGCGGCAGAACATGGGCGAGGATTTGCGGTCGTTGCTGATGAAGTTCGCCAACTGGCCACTCGCACATCTAAATCTACCGGAGATATTAATAAAGTCGTTCAACAGAATTTGAAATTAACTAGCGAGATTGTTGAAACGATTAGGGGCGTCTCATCTGTTGCTTCAGATACGAATGATAAAATCTCTGAAGTTTCCGCTATTATGAATGAGATCCACAAAGGTGCAGATGATGTCTCTAGCGCGGTTGAAAATTTGAAGCTGAATAACAATTAAGCTGCTTCCAATCTTCATAATATGACTATCTCTAATGAATATAATCAAAGGTTATATTCAAAAATGCTTCTTATATTATGAAGAGAGCAGTTAAGTTTTTGATATTCCTCATTTGAACGAGGAATTTAAAATCCCTCGAACGCAAGTTCGGCAATTGTAAATTCAGAATGGGTGGCTACATCATATGTTAAAATATCAATAAATCATTAGGTTGTGTGGTAAAGTCCGATATGACTACTATCGATAATCTTATGATATGGACTTTATATGTTAAAAAAATTTCTCACTCTTCTACCTATCCTATTATTGACCTCATGTGCGGCAAATCGTAATACGGAACTTAACGACGTTTTAGCAAGCAAATCGAATTTAGAATCATCATTTGTTACGTTGATAAAAGACACGTATGCTTCCGCTTATAAATTATCAGAGGCTATAACTGGAGCCAAGCTATATAACAAGAAAGAAACAAGTGGCTACACGACCCTTAAATCATCTGGTGTCAGTGAGCAGAGCGTTCACGATGTGGCTCTTGTTATATATCGTCTTTGTAAAGCGATTGATGGTATTCCCCACAAGAATGCTTGTGTTGACTCATCGAACCACGAACATATTCTATTTTTTGCAAAAGTTACCTCGAATAAGAAGTATACAGATACTGTGATTCACAATTCCCAGTATAGGATCTCTTTATTTTTTATTATTCCTAAGCTAAATGGGCAGAAAGCAACGCTAGCTTTAGCTAATACAATGGGCTATGAGTCTCCACTTCAAGAAGAAGAGCAAAGAAAAGCTGGAGAAAAACGAGCAGAAGAGCAAGCGAAAGCCCATGAACGTTATTTAGCTTCATTAAAGCAATTGAGTAAGCAAACTAGAGCGCTAGTTTTGACCAGAGGTACAAAAATTTGCAGTATAGCTAGTCTAATTAATAAAGTGGGGCCGCAAATTTATGGCTTCACTCAAGATACTTCGAATGGAAAAATTGAAATAAATATCAATAATCAATTGGTTTGGGACTGGCCGCAGAATTGGTATGCGTGCGATCATAAGCCTCAATAAATTTAGCTAGATCTCGTAGAAAAAGCCGTACCACAATTTAATTTTGTGGTACGAGCTGAAAAAATAGCGTACCACAATGAATACCACAAATTTTTAATCTATTGATTTTAAAAGTAATATTATTAATATTCGCACATGTCGCAGTCAATGCAGTTATTTTTAATAAGTAGTGCCATATCAATTACTTAGCTCAAATAATCTATAAAATTCAATAAATTATCAAATTTCTTTTGATTTCTTTTGATTACTTTTGTTATCCCCTAGTTAGTCAAATTTGCGTAAAAATTACGCCCGTTTTACCGTTTGCGTACCACAAATCCGTACCACAATCTTAAAACGGTGGTGGAGCCTAATGCTAGCTTTGATCATACAGGTCAAAGCCGATGAGAGAAATATGAAACAGCTCCTTTTTACAATTGGCCGTAAGCCACTGGGGGAAATCAATGTGAGAGTAACTAAACCCAAAGTAAGTGACTGTTCAAAATATAGCTCAAGCCCGATATATTTTAACGTGTAAGGGCTGTGCATCGAACCTATTCGGTAGAAAGTAGGGTCGCATTCTACGAGCTGAATTCCCAAATCCGCGTGGCTATCTTCCCCGAAGCGATGACAGTCACTTTACCCAATGTGGCGAGTGTACAGAAACAAACGATCGTGACGAGAAGTTGGGATTAATTCTATTTAGATGACAGCGAGATGTATTTTATTAATTAATTTGTTATTATCGAGTGATCTAAGCAAATAGGTTTTTAATATGTCTGCTAATTATCCTCAAATTGAAGATGTTAGAAAGCTGACTTAGAGTATGTGGAAGATCTTTTTTAAACTGTATTATTTTCTTAAACGAGGAAATGTAACCATCCAAGGTGCTGAAATGTGTGCCATTATAGCAGCTGCTTTTTATGCAGCCATTGTCACAGTGTGTATTTTTTTTGCATTAGTTACTTTTAATTTGAGTTATCTTGGCGATTTGATGATTAATCACAAGTATCTTACGCTCGGGGTCTATGCTGCTGTGGGGCTAATTTCTATATTATATGGACAAAAAAGATGCCGATATTTTTACTATCAAAAAATGAATAAATTTTAATATTTTCAGTACTGCTAAAGAATATGAACTTAAAGGTGTCTTAGAATATGTGGAAGATCTTCTTTAATATATATTACTTCATTAAGAGAGATAATATCACAAAAAGTGGTGTGGAAACTTGTGTGATGCTAGCTACAGGGGTTTATGGGATCATTTTCACAGTAGCTTTATTTTTTGTTTCTATCTATTTGAAATTGTATACATTTGTAGATTGTGTGATTGCTCATAAATATATTTTATTAGGTTTTTATGTTGTTTTGGCTGTAGTTCTATTCCTCTATGGGGAAAAAAGATGCCTGCGTTTTTATTATCAAAAAATTAATAAGTTTTAATTTTTCTATTGCTGCTAAATAATATGAAATTAAAGGTTTCTTAGAGTGTGTAATATTTTTTAAATAGGGGAGGATGAAGTCTAGTGGTATTGAGTTTTGTGCATTATTTGCAACGATGATTTATCTAGTCATAATTGACTGTGCCTTTTTATGCGTGAGATCCCTATGTTTAAACTAACTGGTAAAAAAGCCGAGCTGATGCTAGCGTGCTTTAGTTATGGCAAAGAATCAGGGTGAATTGAGTTTCTTTACAAAAAGCCTTTAATAGATAAAAGAATCAATTAAGCGTAGGATGAGAAAATCGTGCAAAAGTGTTAGGCAGGGTATCCTACAAAGGAGACTAGGGTGGCAGTTCTACCAGAGGATTTGGCTGAAGTTAAAGGGCATGGAGACGCTTTAATCGCTCAAGGGCAGACTTACGCAGCTTCGTGTATCAAAGATGGGTATCATCATTATCAATTTGTATTTCAGCTCCAAACTGAAGTAAGTCAACAGATTAGTGCTTATGAGGCGGGAGCAATAGACAAACAATCGGTTATTACTCAGTTTAATCAGCGAACGTTATCACTTTCGATAACAGGGGGATGTTTTGCTTTTGTAAAAGAACATAATCTCAATCTGCAAAGTCAGCATACCACATCTTCAATTAACAAAGATTTATCGCTGTTTAATGATAATGTAGTCACTCCAGCTGGGATTATTGGAGGCGGCATTGAACAATTAGGTAAAAAGCTACATCAAGATAGATGGCGATTCAGAAAGACTCTTCTGAATTATGGTAAGTTGGCGGATGATGCTCGATTAGTTGGTAACTACACATTTTTCTTAGGTTTATTCATTACCGCTGGAACTACTTTTTATGATGAATATGCAATGTATCAGCAAGGAGCCTCTGCAGAGGATTTGGCATTTAGAGCCATAGATGGAATTGTTGATATCTCTGTAGGTGCATTACCTTTCATTTTAGGTCCCGAGTCGCTGGTAGGCGTAGCCTTATACTATGTCGCAGATCAACTGGTTGGCGGCAATCTGGCAAAATCATTGTATAATGGAGGTAAATGGGTCATAGATGAAACGGAAGGGGGGATAGGTGATACAGAAATGGTAATCAAAGAAGGTGCTTTATATATTCAGCAAGCTTCTCGCTTTTTGAATAGGGGAGAAGAACTGTGGGATGAAGCACAAATGATTTTTGGCAATGGTTGGAAGTAGGTAAGGGAGAAATAATGTGGCGTGTACTATTTAATTTATCTCTTCATATCTTTTCAGAAAGAGAGCCTGAATCTTGGAGAATAAGTGCTGTAACACTCATCACTGGGGTATTCACAATAGCAACATTTTTTCTTCTTTTTTTTGTTCTAGTTCTTTTCCCAAATCTAGGTAAGCTTTTTCTAGCATATCCTTTAGTTCTTTTCATTCCTTTATTTATATTTTTCTCTTGGTTTTTCTTTTATGGAGTGAAGCAGTTTAAGCTATTTGTGAATGAGTCGAAAGCGGAGGATGATTCACGGGGAGGTAGTTTATAAAAAGTCTTGAGTAATCTCAGGTTGTTCTGCGCAACTAAATCAGGACACTTTTCTTAACGAATTTTGCTCATATTCTACTGGTGACAGATCACCATTATCTGTATGAAGTCGTTCTAAGTTGTAATAACGCATGTAAGCAGTTACATCTGCCCTCATGTGTGCGCGCGTTAGTTGTGGTACTTTCAGCAGCCAATCATGTTTTAAACTGCCGAAGAACCGTTCTACCACCGCATTATCCCAGCAGGCGCCTACATCCCCCATGCTAGCTCGTATTCCGTAGTCGCTTAGTAAGTGGCGATAACGGTTACTGGTATATTGTGAGCCTCTATCACTATGAAACACTAACCCTTTAGGTGGCTGGCGTAAGTTATAGGCTTTCATCATCGCCTTACTAACCAAGTCTGTAGTCATACGTTTATCAATGTGCCAGCCAACGATACGACGGGAATATAAGTCCATCACGATGGCTAAATACATCCAGCCTTCACCCGTTCGCAGATAGGTCACGTCACCAGCCCACACTTTATCCGGTGCAACTGGGTTAAAGTTCTGGTTTAACAAGTTATCAGCTACGGCATCGCTGTGCTTACGTTTGGTGGTGACCTTGTAGGCAACGCGTTGTGTCACAACCAGGCCAAGCTTTGTCATAAGCTGTTGAACACCATACTCACTCACCTGAAAGCCCTCCTTGCATAACCGTTTTCTCAGCTCTCTGTAGCCTAGGCTATTTCTACTCTGCGCGAAGATAGCTTTAGCTCGTCGATACAGAGCAAGCTGCTCTGCTGTAATGACTTTAGCAGGGCGCTTCAGCCATGCATAATATGCTGAGCGGCTGACTTTCATTACCCTGCAAAGCGCCTTCACGGGAAATATTGAAGAGAGCGGCTTGATGGTTTTAAACGTTACTTGGTTTCCTTTAGCAGGAGGGCGCTGGTCTTTTTTAGGATCTCTTTTTCCATCCTCAGCTCTTTATTTTCCTTACGAAGCCTCACCAATTCAGCGCGTTCATCTGCTGTTAAACTGGCCCCTGACTGCTCAGCTTCAAACTTGGTCTTCCAGTTATAAAGTAGCTTGTCTGTGATCCCCAAAGACGCTGCGGCCTTAGATACGCTATAACCTTGCTCAGTTACCAATGCTACGGCTTCTTGCTTAAACTCAGCCGTATAACTTCTGTTTGTTCGTTTTGTCATTTAACACCTCAATAATTGGATTATATTCCATTATTAAAGTGTCCGGTTCAATTAGAGCAGAACACAGCAACATCAATTAAGATTCTTGATACCAAAAATAGTCCTTTAAAATGCTCTTAAATTAGGTCATTTAAGGTGGACGATTGATAATAGGCAAGTCTATATGTAATGCGAAAATAGATCGTGCTGGTATGAGAAAGCCGAGCAGACTATGCCAAAATTAAACCTGAATTTTCTGATGATTTGGTGGCAAAACTACCGAGGCCGCTACTTCCACTTTCCCCTCCCAAAAGAGGGGCGCTGAATATATTAAACATCAATAAATAGGTGTAAAAATCATGTATACAATTTAAACATCACATTCCTGATAAATATCAAAGAATAAATAGGGAAAAAACTGGTTTTTTAAAAAATTTCCTCTATAAAGGGAACTGATTTGTATCCCTACTGAAGGAAAATTCTATTATGAACTCACCACAAATCAATATTGGTATTGACGAAAAAGATCGAATCGAGATTGCTTCGGGACTATCGCGCCTTTTAGCTGATACTTATACGCTTTATATTAAAACCCATTATTATCATTGGAATGTGACTGGTCCAATGTTCAACACATTACATCTCATGTTTGAAACCCAATACAATGAATTGGCATTAGCGGTTGATCTGATTGCCGAACGTATTCGAGCATTAGGTGTATTTGCACCTGGAACCTATCACGAGTTTTCGAAATTGACTGTGATTGATGAAGATACATCGGTACCAAAAGCTGAAGATATGATTAAAAATTTGGTGATTGGTCAAGAAGCCGTTGTTAGAACCGCTCGTTCACTTTATGAATTGGTTGACAAAGCAAGTGATGAAGCAACGAATGATCTTTTGACTCAACGTATTCAATTACATGAAAAAACCGCGTGGATGCTGCGTAGTTTGCTAGAATAAAATATAGCCACTGCTATTGGGTTGTTAACTGAATAGCAGTATATCACGTTTCTCTTCTAACTAATTTGTTTAGTCTTGAATAGTCGGTTTGGTTTCTATGTAGTTTGGATACCGCTGTTTGATTTCAAACGAATAATCGAGAGGGTATGCTAAGTCGTGAGTTGGAGCATATACCTTAATAATCGACGCAAATACAACTGGCACGATAAACGAGTTCGAGTTACCAACCCTTTTTGGAACATCAATCTGCATCACCGCATAGCCTTTGTTCCAGAATGTTTGTCTCGCTGTTGAATACCATTGGCTTCGGGAGTCAGCCTGCAAGAGCATGCTTTTACTAAAAAGACAGACAGTTTCTCCAGGGTGACTCCCCTTACAATAATCAGTATAAGCAATAGCTGTCGTGACTTTATATCCTGATAGGCGAGATCTGATTTTGGACACCATTGCTTTGAAGCGATCATCTAGTTCTTGTTGCTCAATTTTCAATTCATTGGTGTATGGGTCATAGGTCGTATTTGCTTTAACCCAAAGAGATAATTTAGTTTGTTCTTGTTCGATTAGTTGTGAAATTTGATGACTATCGAGATGCGCACATCCGACAAGAAGTGGTAGAAGTAATAGAAATAAGCTGTATTTAAAGCCGTTTTTCATGTCCTATCCTTTTGTATCTCTGCTTCAAATATAGTTGATAAAATTGACTTGTGGTTTCAGTGATAGAAAATGAGAGGTTAGTCGGTATCAATTAGATAATGAGGCCATTTGGCCAGTGTGCTGGGCTGCTTTACAAAGCGGATTTTTCGTATCAAAATTTAACCGACTGATTTTAAATATTATATAATTAATATTACACATATCTCAGCCAATGCAGTCGTTTTTAATAACTCTTGTGAAAGCTTTATTATCCGATGCGTCTGATCCGTGTCTAAGGTGTTGCACATGAAATACTGTTGGTTCGGTTTTTTATTAGCTATCGCAGCGTTTCGAGTGCAAGCTTTTGCTGTTCAGGGCGGCTGTAATCTTAAGTTTGCGCATGCAATTACTGGGCAGTTGGGCGGGGCGATAGATAATGCTGCGCAGGCTCATGTGGTCGTAAGAGCTAATATGTTAGAGGCCGACTTATCAAATGCAGTTAAAGCGGGAGTTTTAACGCATCAACAAGCTCGGCAAAAATGGGATGAAGTAGATAATATTCGTCAACAAGCATTGGCGTCTAAACAAGCAATAGCACCTCATCAGCTCAAGTGGTTTGACGATAAACTAGATGGCATTACAAAATATCTATGTCATCGTTAGGATAGACGCTGATTTCTATTAAGTTGGCATCTAAATCAACAAAGTATACGGATTGAATTAGACCGACAGCCCCAGTTTTTTGCACTGGCCCTTCAATAATTTCGACGTGCTCATTGGTCAGATGTTTGATGACATTATCTAAGCTCCAATCGGTAATCAAACAGAGATCTCCTGAGCCCACTCTGGCATGATTACGCGGTTCTTGATCTAGTAGCTGAAGATTGATTTTTTGATTGCCAAATTTAAGCGCTTTGCGACCATTAGTAAAAGAGCTTTCTTGCATCAGCAATACTCGTTGATAAAAACACACCGAAGCATCGATATCCGATACGGTTAGGACAACATGGTCAATATGGCTAATCATGGCTCTATTCGCATTGATGTTCGCTATGCTTTAAGCATAGTTGAGAACGCAAAAGCTGGGAGCTGATACCCTCGCTAAAGTTAGCTAATCTTTATGCAGTTAGACTGTTTGAAAAGCTGTTTGCTTTTGCTCTAGATCGCTCAAAATTTTAAGAGCTTGTTCTTCGGTTGGCATTGTTAGGATATTTTCTTTAATAAAAGCATCGCGCTGAGGGTAGCTAGTCTGCTTAATTTGCTCTGCTGCTTGATTGACGTCATAGTTTGTATGCATCAAGTTGGCTTGCTCGTTAAGCAATAGCCACTGCGCACCAGGTTTTGCAAATGGCATTCCGACACTACCGGCATTAATAATCCGTTTATCGGCTATGGTTTTGTTAAACTGCATATGGGTATGGCCACAGACAATTGTTGATGCATGGACATCCTGAAAAATTGTGCAGAGTTTTTCTTTTGAGCTTAAACGCGTAAATATTTCAGTATCACTGCGCAAAGATGCGTGACAAAACACCATCTGACCCCAAATGGAATCCGTCAGTTCAACGTAAGGTTGCCAACTTGCGATAAATTGTTGATGACTGGAGGTCAGTTGTTTTGCAACCCAACTCGTTATTTCATCGGCATTTGCTGAAAGTCCGCCTGCTTGCTCGCCATTGAGATAGCGTAATAAGTCTGATTCAGCATTGCCGCGAACGAAATAAGTTGGTGTGGTGACCTCTTGCAATAGTTCAAGTGTTTCTATTGGTTGAGGGCCAGCGATGACATCGCCTCCGATAACAATCTGTGTAACTGGATATTTTTTTAACTCTTCAACCACCGCTTTTAATGCGGTTAAATTGGCATGAATGTCATAAAGTGCAGCAATTGCCATGACTATCTCCCAAACGAATTTGAGTTGAGATGTATTTTATTTAGTCAGATTATCTTTAATTGGCAGCAAAATCATCTTCACCTCATGGGTATCACAAGAATATTGATTTGCCGGTTCATTCTGACGACTGATGTACAGCTGTTACGGGCACAAAATATTTTGATAAAGACTAGAGCGTGTTGATCTTTGCGGTATAAAAAGCAAGCAGCAAATGGGGCTGTTATAATGGTTTCGCCAAAAATC
>NZ_JBEQCS010000034.1:0-13205 GCF_046054195.1 Celerinatantimonas sediminis | reverse complement strand
GTGATTTTTGGCGAAACCATTATAACAGCCCCATTTGCTGCTTGCTTTTTATACCGCAAAGATCAACACGCTCTAGTATCTAAGCAAAATCCTCATAGAATTAAAAGACTCATTAACGTCATGATAAAGTGCTCAAGCTTGAGGAAGTGCTTAACATTTTAAGCCCAAGGACAGGGAAGCTGCGGCTATTCTTGGGGCGGTAGCGTGGTGATTAAAGCTCATCGACAGGGCTGATGGCACCAGCTTAATGCTGGCCTAATATGTGCTTATAATTTGCGTTGTTTTGGCATTGTTATGTCCCAGTAGCCCTTGTACAGTGCGGATATAGCGCCTGCAGTTTGAGTATTGATTAGCACATGTCGCTGGTTTGCGAGATATTAGGTTACTTCATTTTGAAATATACTCTTTGGGTAGTGAATCGAAGACAATCAAGAATATCGGTTAACTTCCGGTATCAAGCGTTCAACTAACTGGAAGAACAATAGAAGGTTGAGCTGTAATTTCGGGTACATGGGTAATGGGGACTTGTGAATCAATCGTTAACCTTTAAACCTTTAAACCTTTACTCAAGGTCAATACAGAGAAAAAAGTAGTAAAACACAAAATATTGCTAACAAGCCTATTCAATTTACGCCGTTAAGCTCCGAGCTTTCAGTTTAAAGTATTTCAAACGCTTTGGTTGCAACGTACGGCGTAATTGATTGGGACGTTATATTAATTCGGGGAAATTATGGCGTATGAGTTAACAAATCTTTTGATGAAATGTGAATTGGAAGATTTTTATTTTTTAGCAGAACAGACCGATAGCTACATCAATTTTTCATCTGATATAGAGTTAAGTCGATATATTAAACGCTTTGAAAGCGAACCTAGCAATAGGAACTCAAAATTAGCGTTATGTAAATTTCTAGAGAAAGAAATTCGCTACGCAGGTAGTTCGGATGTGGCATTTGCTTTCAGGAAATACTTCAAAAGTGAAGAAGTCGCTGGTGCTTCAATTTATGAGATCATAGATGATGTTAGTAACGTTCTAAAAGTTAAGCAAAAATTCATAGGTAATGCAGAGTCTCAATTAGAACGATTAACTAAGGCAGTAGTCGAAAAAACTTTCCTCTCATTGAAAGAGGAAGACCAAAGAGAGCTATTAGAAAAAGCAGGTATTAATAGGGCTGCAAGGGACGAGTTTTTTAGAAAGTTCAAAGAAAATAAAACTCGATTTCTGCCATTACTATTATCTATTGTTGGTCCCGAAGTCACAGCAACTTTGATTCAAGGTATAGCTATTACAGCCTTGACTGCATTTATAGGGCGAGAAGCAGCGAAAAAATTGATCGAGGCTTTAGCAACAAAGTTTCCATGGTGGGCTCAATGGTTAGGACCGATCGTATGGGGTTTGAGCTTAGCTTGGACTGCTTATGATATACAAGGTGGTGCTAATAGAAAAACGGTCCCAATCTTGGTCTATCTAGGCATTGTAGGCTTGCGAGATGGTCCTGAAGATGGGGATGACTTCTGGGAAGAGAATTAATATAACAAATGAGTATGGTGTAACTCATTAATTTTTAATTAATTTCGTTCCATGTTGTGTTATCTCTGAGCATAGAATTAAGGATCGCAACTATTTGTCTAGCTCAGGTAATTATCGCCACTTTCTTTGGTTTACCTGCATCAAGTAATCGTTGATGTGGATTTAAAAACAGGGATAGACTGCATAGCAGACATCATCGTATATAAACGGTTCGGACTTAAGCACGTCCACCTTAAATGATTTACTTACCTTGAACTCGTGGCAGTTTTGGTATGCGTTGGTTTTAGTGTTGAAGTTCCATGCAAGAACATCGGTATTGCGTGCTTCACCCCTTAACTGGGCGTTATGTGCTAATCAATGTTAAAGATAAATTGGGGGAAATTAGGTGCTGGAATTTGTGATTGAAAAACTTATTGGTCTTTTAGGTCCTATAGCGACTCTGGAGAAAAATAAACGTGAACTTAAAGATGATGCACTCAGAGCAATTTCTACGGCACTAAACGAAACCGCTATTTATTATCGTGACCTTGCCCGTAGTAAGGAACGCAACTTTGAGGTCGAGGCACAACTCGTTCGGTATTGGTCAGCTGCAGCTATTCCCCTCAGACATATAGATCAAGAGTTAGCCAGTATCTGCGAGAATAAAGCTGAATATTGGCTTAACCCTGAAGAATGGAGCAATGAACAAGTTATTCAATTTGGAATTAAGTTAGAAGACGTTAAGAAAGCATACAGACAAATGGCTATACCAGCATTTAACAAAGAAGACAGGTTTGGCCGCACATAACAATTCGCTCAAGCGGACTGCCAACGCGTGACATCTTTGGTTTCAGTTGGAGCTTGGTATCATCTAGACATTGGCTGCCACTTATCTCAGCGTTGATGCTTTTAAAGGTAATATGTTAAGGTTTAATAACAATGGCTATACAGTCTACAAGAGAAGAATTACTTGAAGTAATAAGGTCAAATAAACGAATTTCTATATGGAAAAATAGCTATAGATTAGAAATTGACAAAAATGTCGATATACCTAAGGGTCTTTCGGCTAGCTATAAGACAAAGTCTTTATCGCATAAGCCTTATAGGCAATCCCTAATAATGAGTGAAGGAGATAAAAACTTTTGGTTCAACATCGTTGTTGGGTGTAGCGGTCCACTATTAAACAAAAGCAAAACAAAAAAAGATCATATTTCGAAAAAATATGCTCAACTTGATTCAGCTCTTTCAGATGCTATCAAGTTACATGAACTAATAAATGCTTATCCAGTAATATCCCCCGAAATTATTTTTCCAAAAGGAGTTAGATGTGCGCCAGGCTCTTTTGCGGAAACAGTAATACTGAAAGAACCGACAAAGGCTACATTAGTAAGCGCTATTAATAAGTTTTCAGCTTTTATTGATAAAAATAAATACGATCCTGAATGGATGGGGGGGCAGCTAAACTTCATATTCTCTGGCCATGGTTTAGACCCAGAGGACCGAAAGAAATCGAATATGTCAGGGCTTCTATTAAAAGATGGAGTATTGACAGCAAAAGAGTTCTACGACTTAGTTTCTGATGCAGTTCCTAAAGATGCAGAAAGTGATGTTATACTCAATAACCATGGAAAATGTAGATTAGATGTTTTTTTAGACTGTTGCTATTCAGGTCTATTTACTTCAAACATATTTGGTTTTTTCCTTGACAACCCCAAAAACGTTATTCCAGGAAAGCTTTGGGCCTCATCTATGCCTTTTCAACAATCATATGAACAAAACAGCTCAGGATTATTCACTAGGGCATACTTGTCTGATGAATCGCGTAAACTAAATCTATCTGATTTATTCTCTTCCGAAAAACTATCTCTGGCTGATGGGGGAGTTGGCGTTGAAACGAAACATAATCAAAATCCTTTCATCATTGACTTTAGCATGCTTAATTTTAGCATGACAATTCCAGGAGCCGTCGGAACAACGAGAATTATGAACGAATATTCACCTATCGAAGAAAAAACTTTTACTAATTCAGTCAATTTCCTAGCGTGGATCACTTGTTATCTCAGGAATATAAATAAAAGCTTGAAAGGGGCTCTCTAAAATGACTCGATCTATCATCCCATCACCCAGATACCAAGCGAAAGGTAGTGCCCCTCGAGACGCCGCATCAGATAGATATAATGATCGCTTAGTTAAATATATACCTGCCGAGTCGGTCGTTTTATATCAGACAATTAATAGCGTGCTTGCAAGTTCAGGAATGCAAGGACAACCGATACATTGGATTATTTTTTTTGTTATTTTAATTGCAAATTTCGAATACATGAGAAAAGTTCTCTCGATAAAAATGCCGTCACAGTTATTAATATCCAGTATCTCTTTTATTATTTGGGCGGTTTCATTTGGGCAACCTTTTTTATCTCTGTCTTGGTGGCAACCTGTTTATGGTGCTTTAATATTACCTTTATTCACATTTATTGTACCAATTTATGCACCTAAAGCAAAAATGGACTAACAAACGAATTCATACAGATATTTTGCTGCGTTTACGCTATACAAAATTCAGGTAAGTTGAACATGAGTTCATAGAAATTTTTATCCGAAATTCATCTGATAGCCCCGACGACGTAGCAGGTTTTTATCCGTCAACGGACTATGTAACGTAACTAAACAAAAGCTGCCCAAAAACTGTTTATTTCAAGATTCCTAACCACTTTCTCATGTCAGTTCTTGACCTACATATACTAATAACTGATTATGAGCCTAGTTGAGCACTTATGATTATAAAGGAATGTTCTGCAATTTATGAGTGGAATGAAGAATAAGACCTGTAGACCAGCACGTTGCTGCTATGGCGGATGTATTTTCTGGAATATTATAAAGACAATATCTGGTGAAAAGACACTGTTAGTATGAAGAAGGTCACGATGAAAAATTTGATATGGAAAATATTTCCACCTTACGAGGTTAAAGTCACTCGAGAGGCTATTGATGAATTATTAAATAAATTTCCCAATAATAGTTCTAATGTGATTGTAAAAGAAGCAAAAAAATTAGTAAATAATGCAGAAAAAACGGTTTACTCAATTCGTATTGAACACATTAATCCAGAATATTTAGCGTTTATTATAATAACAAATGTAATTGCTCGTGATATTTCTAGCGGTTCATATCATACGTATAGAGGTGTTTTAAACCTTATCGGTATGGATATGAAAAGTTTGTGGCTAAAATTACAAGATTATATGGTGGCTAAAGGTTATATTAATTCTGAACAACAAGAAAAAGATAATGCTTGGTTATATCAGCAAATAAAAATGATGGGTTAGTTGGAAATTCATCCTAATAAGTCGCTTCAATTGACAAAATAACGTTATGAATTTTGCTTCGCAAAATATAGTGCAACTGTTTTCAGTGTTAAACATCAAGGAGAGTGAACCCAATGTGGGGAGAACTTCATGAAGAAAAAGAAATCATAATTTCCCTATGTGAAACCATCGAAGCCGGAAAGGCCAACCGATTGTTTCGCGAGCTAGGGGCTCAGCTGCATTATGATGTTTATGATTTTCCTGCAGTCAGCTACGAGAACTGGCAATCAGAGTCATTGCTTCACGTTACGTTATTTTACAATGGCAAAGAGGTCGATGCCCAAGAAAACTTTAATGGCATTTCGTTAGTTTTTCCTTTTGCTGTTCGGCCTAGCAACGATCAACCAAAAGCTTTAAACCTTATTAATCAAATAATCGCAAAATTTAACGGTGTGGCGACTTATCAAGATCAAGAGTATTCAGCTTCTCTTGTTCAAACTGATTGGGATTCGTGCAATGATTTTCTTCTCAAAGAGTGGGGCGAAGAACCTGGGAGTCAATCATTGGCAATTATGATCGCGGAAAATTATGCTTAACAAGGCAAAACCGTCGATTCGCTTCGCTCTGCGCTGTTTGTGGCGTTATGTCCAAGAGAGTATGAATAGCCATCAGCTGTATGCGTCTTGAACATAACAATTACCCCAAATCGGCGATTATTATCCATACAAGTGTTTAAGAGATTAAGGCAGTTATATCCGCTTTGGTGGTGCGTTGCCGCACAGCCTTAACGTGGCATTAAAAAGCCGTTAGATATAGTGATAATTGATAGCATATAAAAGCAAAGAAAATCAGATTGAGATATTGAATGAAATCACAGTTATTGGTGCAGTCAATGCACTGGGCAAACCTTTGCTGGGAGTCGAGTAATAAGTCAATTATCGAATTGGATGAAATCCTACCTAAAATTGGTCAGAGTTATAAGATTAAATTATCTCAAGAAGAAGATTATGTTGGAGTTGGCTCAGTTTTAATTTTGTGGAAGCCGCCACATTCAGAGCAAAATATGTGGGATGATTTAAGACCATCAGAAATACGACGTTCTTATGTACTCAACGGTGATATATGCAATGTAAGCACTGATAAAATGACTTTTGATTTCCACTTGAATGAGAAAATTCCCTTAGTTGAATTTTTTAGTAGACAAGAAGAAGTACTATCTTCTCCTTTGCCATATGTTGGACCAATCCATAGATTGAAATGGCAAGATGCTCATCATGTTTGCCATTATCATTTTGACAATTACTATTATATTAGCGGTGTTGAATGTGAAAGTTTTCTAGAAGTCATTTTATCAATTGAAAATGATAAATGGTGTATACATTATTCAGCTGATTTACCTAATTGCTCATTTTATAGAACATTTATTACTCGTTATTACTTAGATGAGCATGAACAAAAAATATTTAAAGAATTGCTTTCAAAGTCAACAGCCATTGAAGACACTTCATTGAATGAATTGGGAAAAACTCAAGTGCATGGTTTGCTGTAAAAATGCTCAGTTTTCCTTGTATTCTGGGTATGAGTAAAGCTTTTAACATGTCACAAATTTTGCTATCCAAAATATAGCGCTATGTATTTTTGCAACTGTTCTACGCATTAGTGGCCAAGGGAAAATATGAAGCAGGTAATTGAATTCAAAACGTCGATGTTTGATGTATCGAAGGAAGAGGAGAATCCCATCAACCCAATTTATGGGCTTTCCCTTTTGGAATGGTTGAGGATAAAGCTCGAAGGCAAGATAGATATTACGGAGCCGGATGCCGAGGATTGGGGCTGGTCTAGTGAGCTTGAATATGAAGATAAAAGCTACCTGATCGGAGCATGTGCGTTTTATGAGCAAAACGATGACCCAACATCAGAAATTGAGTGGATCTTTCAGGTCAATAAATACCGTAGCCTGAAAGAGAAGTTACTTGGTCAAAATAAGATGACGGCCTCTGATAGTTGCCTTCAATTTTTTAAAGAGCTTTTTGATCAAGAGCCAAGAATCAAGGATGTGGAAATTACCTGAACGACTACCAAAGCCGTCAACCAGACGCTAAAAGCATGCTGCTTTTGGTTCCCTCCGCTGGCGCTTAGGCGCCGGTTAGCGCAAGCGTTATCTTCTGCTGAAAAGCTAGCTCAAATGAGCTGGCTTTTTGTATTTATAAAGCTGGTGAAAATATATTTATCTTGAAATACTTTGCATTGATTTGAACGGCTTACTCGTTATCCCATTGGATCATTTCAGCTAATGCGGCTTTTCGTGCTGATTCGACACTTTGATGAACTGAATCCTTATTTTTGACAGGGCCAGAACAGCGCGTTTCTGCTGAAGACCATAATTCATAGCCGCTATCTTTGTGTTCGATTGTTAGTAAAACATCTAATCCATCAGGATAGGTCTTTTGATAGCAATTTATTACTTCATCGTCTTGGTCTGAAAGCTCCATCCAACCAAGTGGCAAAATAGTTGTCATGGCATGAACTCCCTATAAAATTTTATCAATCAAGGTGATTATTTATTAGCTTTATCTAGGAGACTAAATACACCAACAACAAAAGCATTCATGACTTAGCTGCTCAAGTAATTCTTGAATTTTTGGAAAATCTTCTTTGGTTACAGTGACCTGACCCGTTAATGGTTTATAAAGCAGCATAATATTTCGATTAGCTTGTGCTTTTTTATGTTCAGTCAGAACAGCATCGGCATACAGGCTTAACATCCCTAATTTTTGCTTATTTGTTTGATGTAGACGTTGCAGTGCTTGAGAATCAAGCGAGGTTATCTGTTCAAATGTCTTTAATAACTCATCAATTATGCGACATCCATGAATAATTTTGTCTGATTCTGGTTGCTCAATATCGATCACTTAAGGCTCCACTAAAACGTAATGATCTAGCCTAACACTCTTGATAGGCTTTACGTTTTGCAAAAAAATAAACAGCTATTATTTGATAATCTAAATCTATTGTGTAGAAACAATTTAGCAGCAAATTTGGCGCAGGCACATAAGTATATATGTGTAGCCAGTTCATTTAGCTCATGATATTGGATATCAATCATTAGCCTTAAATATTGCAGGTTATTTAGCGCAATTTAGGCTAAATACGCTCAATGGTAGCAATGCTTTACTATCTACTTTCCCCACCCATTGACTCATTTATCGTTATATAAATACGGTCCTAAATTTGTTAGGCTTGTGCGCAAATTATAGTTATGTCACTTATCTATAGTGGCCGTTGTTATTTGTTGTCGGAGTTTATACAGTGTTGTTCTCATCTACGCCTTCTCGCATAGGGATTGTAGCTAGTTGCGTATGTGTGGGTCTGCTTATCAGCGGCTGTTCGCCACAAGATGAAAAGACTGATGCGTCTGTTATTAAGTTTCAGGGAAAAACTGACTCATCGCGTCAGTATGTTGGTTCAGCCATTTTTAGCGTTTCGGGTCAGAGCATAACGTTTGATCACATTTTAAGCTATAAAGTGCTTAATCGTGCTGATCCCATGAAACTTCAAGCTAAGTTGAGTTATTTACACTTGGATACTGGTTCATCGGTTATGCCGTCGGTTTCTAGTACCTATGTTGAGCCTAAACGTGCCATGTTTGGCAAGCTCATGGATGCTGGGATCACCATGAGTGTTGAGTCAAAAGCGAGCAAAATTGTTGCAATCTCAAGCGAAGATGATGATATAAAATCGTTCCTTGACGACTCCTCGCTCATGGGCAGCCAGCAAAAAGATTTATTTCAAGTCCCTGGTATTTTAGCTTCAATTCCCGCAAAAGTGGGGGCAAGTGTAGATATAAGCGTTAGAAACATTCATGCCAAAGCAACTCTTACACGTTTAACAGCGCATTATGCGACCATTTTAATCAAAGCAACGGTGCCAAAAGAGCAGTTGGACGATTCTGATTTACCAAGCTGGATAGCGATGACGATGGTTGTTGAGCGCAAATCTGGATGGTTGGTTTCTTCGGCGCGATTGGGAACATTAATCAAAAAAGGTAATCAGCCTGCGGTGGGGTTTGATGAGCAGCTTTATCAAAGCAACGCCTTTGGGCCATTCTCGCCTATTGATGTGGCACAGCCTCCGATTGCCCATACTTATCATGCAAAATCGCCTCAAGCTCAACCTAAAACGAGTGATGAGCTTTTTGCCTCTAATTATGGATTGTTTATAAACTCAGATACTGAGCATAAGCTGAGTTATCCGCTTAAAGGACAATGGGCACAGCAGATAGCGCTGAGTGATTTTGAGCCAATGAATCAAACTGTTCAGCAACAGTTAAAATATACCTATCAAATGACGGGTCATGGCAATCAATTGGGTGTGACAGGTTTTTCTCATGGCTGGAAAGAATCAAACCGACGCTATAGTGGCCTAGTGCGTTGGTATAAAGCGAGCGCAAAGTTTTATCCAGTAAGTTATAAAGCGCTTTCCCTTAAGGTTAATCCCGCGCAAAAAACACAACTTAATAGTGGCGATTTAACTGCCCAATTGGTTCCAGTGAAAGGCCACGAAGGGCGTTTTAATCTGTTTTTATATCGCTCAGTAAATAGTTGGTTCAATTTTGCAAATATTCCGCAGCTTGAAGGCGCTAAAGTTCGAGCATTAGCGATTAACCATCAATTTGATGATATTGCTCAGCTGACTCATTACGGTAGTGCTCGGCTTAATCGCGGTGAGTTGCGCGCCACTTATGAGATCCAATGGCCACAAGGTAAAGCGTTGCCTCAAAAGCTTACTCTGCAACAAGTAACACGCGCCAAAGATGCCGCGTTTGAAAAAGAGTTGGAGTTTCGCCAGCCTCGTGATTTAGCGCTTAATATGGACATCTCTCCGCATGATGATAACTGGCAAATCCCTGCTGCAAAATCGTCACTTACATCGGGCCCCAAGATTGAGAATCGAAATCAGCTGGCTTTTTATTGGGATGCTTCAGATATTCAGCGTTGCCAGTTGAGCGTTAAAACACCGCAGCTTTACGGCCATGTGTTGAGTTGGCAGCTCGATAGCACTGAGGGAACCTCGCAGCGTTGGCTATTGGCCACTGAACATAAACGCCATAGCTATTTTTATGCTCGGCAAGTTAACACAACGCTTAACTGCCCAACCACTTTGCACTGGCAAACACAACCGGTTAAAACAGCCTCGCATCCTTGGCTTATCGACATCCGCCAGTTTGGTAAAGTCGATTTAAATCAGTCGTTTGAAAAGTTTGCTAACCATTACCGGTTTTATGACAAAGCGGGTCAGTTATTGTCAATCTATAACCTGAAAGTAGGGTACGAAGAGGGTGATGCTAAAACACTTGGTGAGGCATTGCTTAAGCAGCATTATCTTAAGCTTTCAGGCGATGTAGCCTCGATGCAACATGCCACTGAGATAAATCAATCTATCACCCGCAGTTGGACCAACACTTTGCCAGGATTACCCAAATGATGCATAACTCATTATTAGCTGTTCGCCAAAGGTTGGGTCAATCAGTGCTATTTGTAGCGTTGCTCTCTAGCGCACCTTTCGCTCATTCTAAAACTTATTATATCAATCAAAGCAACCAAGCCGTGAAAGCCGCGGATGCAGCGTATCAGTATGATTCTCCCATCAAACAGAGTGATGGCAATTGGTCATTTAAAGTTTATTTTGCGGGTACTTCTCAACTGTATGAAAAGTTTGATGCAACCGCTCCAGACTATAACGACTCGTACATTGCAACTCGCTATTGGCAATGGCGCAAAGATGGATCGTTAAATGAGCGAATTACTTGTCACAAAAGTCCAAAAGCGAAAGATCCATGTGCTCAAGGGACCTATGAGCACTGGGAACGCTATGGCTGGAGTGAGGTTTATAATTATTCAAACAATAAAAAAATGGGATGGCAGCTCTCATACGATAGTTTGAAAAATAAAACCGCAGATCCAAACTGTAAGACATCGCTGAGCTATCAGGTTCTAATGAATAAAGATAAGGTGCCTGAAGCCGGTTGTATCGATAAAGAAAATAACCGCAGTTATCTTAAATCTGCCCGTTGGGTTCAAAATAGCAAAATTGATGGTCCAAGTTATCGGTTTAATGAGCAAGGCCGGGTTGTGGAGTTGTCTCATAGCAAAAATGGACTTAATGAAGGCTTAGCTGTTAGTTATTATGACGATGGAACTAAAAAGTCTGAGGCTCACTACCATCGAGACCGGCTTGAGGGCGAATATCGTCTTTATGATGAAAAAGGCCACCTAACGGTTTTAAAAACGTATCGTAATAACCGGCTCAATGGGCTAGTGCAAAATTGGCATAAGCAAGTCTTAGTCCTTGAGTCTCACTTTGTGAATGGTAAGAAAGAGGGCGTTGAAAAACAATTTTATAACGATGGCGTACTGAAGCACAAAATTAACTGGCATCATGATAAAAAAGTGGGGCTAGAGAGCTTTTATGCAAATAATGGCCAAATTACTCACGAGATCAAATATGCCAGCAAAGATGAAAAAGTGCTTCGTGAAAAACGCTGGCGAGATAACGGTGAGTTGTTCACGGTTGAAGTGCCGGTGAACTCCCAATATGGGCCTGCCTATAAAACAACGACCTACTATAAAAATCAGATTAAAGAACTCTGGCAATCAGTGAAGATTAATCGTTGGAAAAAGGAACGCTGGACAGTTGTGGCAACTCATAAAGTTGTGAATATCAGTCAGTGGGTTGATGGCAACCGCGAAGGTGAATTTTTAATGTATAACCGCGATGGAACCCTTGCCGCCAAAGGTCGTTATCATCAGGGGCATCGCGTAGGTCCGTGGATTGACAACATCATTACGCCGTCGCAAGAAAATTACGATGAGCATGGCAAGCTCCATGGTTTACAAACCACAACACTTAAATCCGGTGATGTAAAAACGCTCAATTACATTCATGGTGAAAAACAAGGTGAGTATCGAGTCAGGGATGTTAATAAAGTCGTAATAGCTAAAGGGCGCTATGAGAACGACAAGAAAACAGGTCCCTGGATAGATATAGAAGATTGTTATCGCGGCGTCAGTGTCTGCAAAGGTTCGTATAAAAATGGCAAACGGATTGGCAAATGGCACTCATTTGATAAAGACGGTTATCTTGTTTACCTGCTGAACTACGATATGCAAGGCCAGCAACAAGGCGATAATTATCAATTTAACGCTCAAGGAATGGTGTCTCTGTTGATGCGCTATCGCGATGGTAAGCTTGATGGTGACACGCTTTATTACAAACCCGATGGTTCGCCTCAAAAAGTAGAGCATTATCAAGCAGGCCGAAAAGATAACTCTTAAGCAACATTGAGTTGATAAAACAAGCTGTTCGTGTAGTCGGATAATAAAGTTTGATCAAAGCTAATATAGTTTGATCATTTCTGACGTTTTATGATGATTATGTCTGACTCATTTTTGCCCCATTGTGTGTTATTGACGCTGCTGACAATTAGCTCTACACCCTGTCAGTTGAGCTAATTTTAGTAATGCTAGAGAGTGCCATAATTATTCTTACTTTATAACTTATCTAACGGACTGGTTGTCCCCGCAAAATGTTGGCCAAGTACATGTGTATAGATTTGTGTTGTACTAACGTCATTGTGGCCTAGTAACTCTTGAACACTTCTTATATCACGACCTGCTTGAAGCAAATGGGTTGCGAAGCTGTGCCTAAACGTGTGGCAGGTGACGCGTTTATTTATTTGAATATTACGAACGGCATTACCGAGCGCTTTACGAATAACACTTTGATGCAAATGGTGCCTGCAAAGTGTTCCCGTATAAGGATTAATGCAGGTTGACGACGAAGGGAAAATAAACATCCATCCGTGTTGCCTAAACGCATTGGGGTACTTACGTTCTAATGCATTTGGCAGAGATGGGCCTATCCCCTTTTGGTTGTCATCCTGTTGAATTTTAATAGCCTTTTCAATATATTTAGTAAGCTTTTCTGCGCATTGATGGCTGAGGATGGTTTGCCTATCTTTATGTCCTTTACCGTCTCTAACGGTAAGCGATGTTCTCACAATATCAATGTCTTGGACACGTAATCGGAGACATTCTGAAACTCTCAGTCCACTACCATAGAGTAGCTCAATGATTAGCCTGTCTCGGCCATGAAGTTCATTTAATATCGATGAGATCTCCAATTGGGATAAAACCGTCGGTAAATGTCTCTGCTTAGTCGCATAGCAAAATCCTAAATCACCAAGCTCATGGTGCAAATGCTTTTGATATAAATAGGCTAATGCGTTAAGTGCTATTTTTTGTGTGTTGATAGCCACTGTCCACTTCCCCTAAACTGAGACAAATTTAAATGGAGTTTTCTACACTCATAGATGTAGGAGAGAACCATGAAAC
>NZ_JBEQCS010000033.1:0-13508 GCF_046054195.1 Celerinatantimonas sediminis | reverse complement strand
TCGCTCTGGCATTTTCTCTTATGTGGCTACCTATGTGGGTTGACTAATATATGTACAACAAAGATCAACACGCTCTAATTAATATATATATATTTTATGAATCCACGTCTACGGTTTAAAGGCTCTAAATCACGTAGATTTTGCTCTTAAAAAGTCAACTAGCAATACGAATTCAAGACCATCAATATATACTTATATATATACTGCCACGAACATATACATACTTGATATTTTGATGCTACATATTAAATTAAATAATTATATTAATAAATTTAATATTATTAAAATTTATTATTTAAAACAATATATCATATTTATTGTCTATACTGTTTAAATGCTCTTCTATGGAAATTTTAGCTAAGTAGGTCAAATATGGAAACTTACAAGAAACTACCTCTCGTCAATCCATATCCATTCTTCTACAGTAAGAAGTCCAATGACTATCTGGACATGGAAGACCATTTAGGAAAAGTAGATAATTATAATAAATTCATCTCGTTATGGGATAAAAATCTATCGGTCACTGGCCCGTTAAAAAATAAAATAAAACGCTCTCGAGAATATAAAACATGGCAAAAAATCTATAATGGATTATCTCGCAGCTCACTGATCGATGGCTATAGATGTGATGGATTTCCAAAACTTTTATGGTCAGATTTGATAAAAGAGATAAATGATAATCGTTATCATTTATCTCCAAACCAAACAATATTTCATGGAGGATATTGGCCCACTACAGGCATCCCAACAGTTGGAGAAAAATTTTCGCTAAATCGGCCTTTATCAACAACATTAAATCCAGATTCAGCACTATGGCATTCAAAATCTGATTATGATGAGGAAGATAGATATCGAACGTATATCTCATTGATCATTCTTCATGTTGCCAATGACTCAAATTTTTGTGTACACGTATATGATAATGAAAAAAACGAAAATGAGATGGAAGTTTTAATCGTTCCGAATGCAACAATCCAATGTCAGTCAATTACCCCTATCCAATTGTATATTGATCCTAATTTTTCAAAAGAAAACAAAGATGAATTAACTTGTTATCTTATAGAGTCTACTATCCGATAATCACCTTTATTAACGTAAAATCTAATGCTTGTTTTGCTATTATTGGATAGGGTATCTTTATGCGTTTAGAAAAATGTCAGATCTTTTCTAGTAGTCAAGCGTATATTCAATTTCGGGCAATTTATGTGGACGGCAGCTTAAATTTATGGCATAAGCTATGCTACTGAAACTAAGTAAACTATCTTTAAATAGAAATAAGAGAAAAATTCAGCTAAAAATAATACTGTGGCCAATATACTGACCAGAGCCAAGTGAATAATATCACTAACAAAAATCGGTAACGCTTTAATTAATACACATTAAATTGGGGTTTCAAACATTTATTTATTTTTTCAATAACCATCCTCTTAATATATTTAGCACCCTCTTTATTAAGATGATCACCATTTAAAAAATATTTATCTGACAAAGGATAGCTTATTAAATTTATATAACAATTACCAAATAACGATCGCATGTCATTGGTGAATCGATTTAAATCAAATAAATGGTGATTATTCAATTCATTTTTCATATATGTTATATATCTATAATTTAATGGCATAGAAATAACTACCACCTTAAATTTACTATTAGCAAATATTTTTCTTATTTTAGATAAGTTATCTAAATACACCTTATCATTGGGAATAAATAACCCTTCCCTATAGTGAGATTTGCTAACCCAATCTAGATCAACACTGTGTTCTCTATCATCTAATAACTGACGGCCATTTTTAATAAAAACAATTTTATTACCTCTCCCATCTAAATCATTAAAAAAAACAGCTCCAACCTTTTTAAAAAAGTCCGAAAAGCTCACTGTCACCTTACTTTCAAATACATTTAAATATTTATTTAAACCATATTTATATAATAATTTTTTATCATTAGGGTTCCTAGTAGATTGATTTATATACATTTCCATCGGTGTAATATTTATTATTACATATTTTAAATTAGGAAATATACTCTTCCCATAAGAAAACTCTTCAATAGAATCAGCTATCACTCCTCCACCTTCATTCAAGTAAAAAATATTATCACTATTTAACAAAATTCGATTAGCATGAGAATTTCCAATAACAATTCCATCGATATCATTTGGGTGTGTTATTTCTCTATATTTCAAGCTGTTATCTTGAACCATGAAAATTGACAAAACAATAATTATGATTATACATACCATTACAGATGCTTTATGAATTTTAAAATTGGGCATAATAAAATTGGCCATCAACATGCCTAACAAAAAAAGATGTTGTTACAAACATTAAACTAATCATTATTATTAGAGTCGGACTATAGGACACAATTCGTTTAACATTTTTAAAAAAAAACAGATCAAACACCAACAAAATTACAAGTGACATCCCCCATAAAATCCAATATTTATAACTGACTATTGGTACTATATAATCTGGAATGAGGCCATTAAATGTATAGCCAACTAAAAAATAGAATAAAATCTGACTAACTATTAAAACACGGCGATACTTCTTCAATTTATTTTGTGCCAAAAAGTATATTGTATTAAACAGACCAAAAGATATAAAATTTATTGTTAAGCCATGCCATAAAGATAAAACAGACACACTAACTCCGACATTAATATACGCTTTATACTTCCTATATTTTTTATGTGTAGACACTTTAAAAAAATCATTGCACCATTTAAAAACTGTAATATTCCAACGGCTGTAAAACTGGGAGATATTACGACAAAAAAATGGGGCTTTAAAACTCATTGGCATTTTAAACCCAGCTAAACCAGCTATACCAATTCCCATTAGCGACCAAGATAGATAATCTGAATACATATAAGCTAACCAGAAAATTGAGTTCAAATAACTGTCATCTGTTGCAAAAACTTTCTGAGTGACATACGCCACATAAATTTTAAAGAATAATCCAATAGAAAAAACCAGGTGATACAAAGCGAGCGATTTAACATTAATACGTTTGAGCCTATCAAACCCAGATGGTTTTACTATAGGACCACAATATAATTGAGGGAAAAAACTTAGCTTACTAACTAAGTCTCTACAATTTATATCACTTTTTATATAATAACAGATCTGAAATAATGCAAAACTCACTCCCATGAATTGATAGCCATCAGAAGCACTAAAAAAAGTATTTTTAACTAAAATTAACGCTAATACTGCCATGGCCATATATAAATCTTTAATCGCTACATACATTGATATTATTTTTACCAGTATGACAAGGGTACATATGACAAGAAAAGTCTCTGGAGATAATAACAATGAAAATAAAACGCCACAAAATATCACTATTTTTTTTGAATTAGTCAGAGCCGAGATAAAATATAAAATGATGAGAGCGGTAACCAAACTGCAATCCCTTGCATAAATTATAACTTTTTATATTATTGATACTTAAGTGATTAAAAATCAAGCAGTTATTTCAAAACTTTAAATTTGTCTCAGTTTAGGGTAAGTGGTCACATGTCCTTAACTGCTCTTAATCAGGGTTACAATACGCCGACGTTAAAGTAGTTCTAAGATTTGGGCAAATTCTCACAACGAATCACAATCAGGATATTTTTAAAATGTATTTTTCACTAAGGATTAATTAGTTAGAACAATCTATTATAGACGGATAGGCTAGCTTTTAACCCTTACTTCAACGAGGACCATAAGCTAATCTATGAGGAAAGTCCCCAAATAGACCCGCCTATGAGACGGCTCTATTTGAGTTTTATAATGACGAATTAGTGATCTAAACGATGAATACCAGTAAGTTCAACGTCCCCACTATTCGGGGCTCGATGCATATCAACCATTGCGGGATAGGTTTCAGAACTACCAGGAATAGATGCATTGCAGAAGAACGCAAAGTTTTCACCATTTACGACTTGAATCGAATAATCCAAAGGCTTGTAGTCAACACCTACTTGACCAAGAATTCCTTCTTTAAACACCTTTTGAGCATCTTTGGTTAATCCTTTATATGGTGACCATGCACCAGTAAGAGCTTGTCCACTCATGTTAGTGTCCTCTCATAGATTAAATTATAAAAATCAGATTTATATGATCTTCAAATACTTTTGACTAACACAACTCCAAAAGATTGTTGCTACTAAAATAGCATAGGATATGCGGCCCTCAATGCGCCCCATAAATATTGATATAAATCACCCTTACCAAGTATTGATGATAACATCATGATCTATTCAACAATTTTAACTGAAAAAATGGTTTAACTTAGTATGGTTCAAAGGACGACAAGGCATGACAAGCAAAGAGCAAAAAGGCCGCTCAATGCAGCCTTTTTGATGATGTTGTAGCTTAGAACATCAGTTCTATTTCCTTTGATTCAAGGATTTATAGGGATAACCAACTTGTTGTATTTCGTCTACCAACTCACCCCTCCCAATCGCTATTATTACTCTATTAGTATGGAAAAAATCGGGTTATTCGCAACATTGCAAACATGATCTAGTTCAAAATTTTTTAAAACAAGCCAGCTAGAAAATCTAGTCTAGCTAAAGGAGCCTGTTATGCTGTACTCGCAACCCAGCAGGAATGGAAAAAATTATAGGATCATATTTATGCCTAAGTTTCTTTATAAAACTTAGGCACTGAGACATAATAAATTTACCGAAAAATTCGGAAAAAATGATATAAAAACAAATAGATAGATGTCCTTTAAAGAGTAATGAATATAGGTAGGTCCCTCTTTTACCAAATCGGGATAATCACATACAGCCAATAGATTGAACTTACCCATCAAAAAATCTTGTGACACGATCTCTGCGCAACGCATATCGCTATTTCTTTAGATCCCACACAAACCCAATACCTGATAAGACTCAAAAATTACGAATAGGAATACAGCACACCAACAAATCATAGTTTTGTCGATATAAAATAAGCAGCTGGGAAGTAACGAATTGTAATTTAGTTAGCTATTATACATAGAGTTACAAGTAAGAAGGCCACAAAATAGTGGCCCGCTATAAGATATAAATTTCATATTACATCAGATAAGCCATTAAGATGCATTACTGTCATAATTTTTCCAAGCTGCTTTGAAACCTTTTGAATCAAAAAAGAAATTAATTTTAAAAAAATGGAAATATACAAGTTTTTTTCTCATAAACTGTTCAATTAGGAATTTTTCACCTCTGTCTGTTTCAGGATTAAGGTAAATTTGTTTGTTAGTACAGAATTGACTAAATCTAACATCCTGATTATCCACTTTGACAATTAAATCACTATTTAATGCTCGTTTAATAGTGCATTTATTTGGCAAAAATATATAAATTCTTTGCGTTTTACTTTCATTTTTACTTATAGCAGCCATATACAACAGAGCAGCTCTTTCATCTGTTTTAAATTTTTTCAAACCAAATTTAGCGTAGTAGCCACCATTATCAAAAAAACTGGATGTAGATATTTCTTGGTATGATGGATAATATTCAGATTGGTCAAAATTACTCGGTTTTGTTAAATCAATGTTAACTGCAGCAAAGCTCTCTAAAGAGATAAACCAAGTATTAAAATTAACTTTCTCACGGCCCCTTCATCTAATCTTATGATTTATTGGACAGCATACCAAATTAAAGACATCAATCAACATTAATAACTTAAAAATCATTTAGTTAATAACATTTCACTATATTTAACTATTCAATTTAGTATATATCTAACACTTAAGTAATAACCCAAATCTATCTGATGTAAATAACAGAATACTCAACTATCCAATTTTAATTCCGACTCATCTATATAGTTACCAGTCCCATAAAAATGGAAAATTTGGGCATCAAGTATAATGCTTAACATGCTAATAATTGATGGTTTTATCTATAATCTTATGTAACAGATGAATAGATCTAGTTCACCAAAGAACAAATAAAATGCAAAGGTATTCTCTAGGTTGCTATCACTGTTAGTTAGAGGTGAACATGAAGGCCTGTAAATCTAGACCCAGCTGAAAAATAAGATGTAGTCAGGACTTCAAACAATTCAAGTGTTAGTTTAAACATTGCAAGAGTTAGCATTTGATACTGGGCAAATTCTTATGCGGAAAGCAGTTTTCCCTTGACTTTAATATACGATAAATTCGAATATTAAATTCAAGGGATGCTAAGCCACCTTCTAGCTACCACCATAGGTAAAAATTGCAAATTTGAAACTAACCTGACATTACTTAAATAGATTTGATGTTTCTCCATCTAAATATATTTTCTTAGGAGGACCATTTTTCAGAGAAATAACATTCCCATATTGAGAGGGATAATTGAATTTTATCAATGCTCCTTCCATTAAGTCAGGTTTATCATTAATAGGATACATACCTAGGTATTGGCGACCATTCACAATTAGAATAATTCGTTGTGTAGAACGTTGAGCCTCTCCCCAAGTATTCAAATAATAGTACACACTTAATTCAGTTTCTTTATATAGATAACATCCAACCCACTGATACATTGCATCTTTAGAAATTGGATAGCTAAAACCACCGCTCTTTAAGACCGAAATAATTGTGTCATTATTTAACGGTTTCACATGATCACATTCTTTACTATATGCCACATGAGTATATAACATAGTGGTTATTAATATCATATAGGCTAATAATTTCATTATTTACCCTATTCAACTCAACTAAACATTCAAAAAACAAGGTGTATTTTTTATAAAATTAACATAAGAATAGTTATCTAAACAACGTTACTTATTAAATCGAATAATAGAGAATAACCCAAATTGGTTTACTTATCTATAAATCTATCTAACATTCCTCTATTTTACTTTTTATAAAACTGCTCAGAGGTGATGAATATAGCGCAGTTAATTATAATTGGAGCGACTAACGTTCATTAGATTTTTGCTGCCAACCACCTGTTTACGAGTGCTAACGTTAATCTCATAACTACCGTGCCAATATCAGTTTGTTTAAATGTTGAACATATGCACTGATGATTCAGATGAATTGTTTATCCATCTTCACTGCTTCCCGCTTAATGTCAATGATCAGGCCCACAAGGAGTATTCTAGCTTATACTGACTATCATCGGTGGTTTTCGCCTGTTGTCACATCAACTGCCAGTCCGCCTTTTCCAGCCCTACGAAGATCTCCGAGGCCACAAAATCGCCATCATTTATTTAAATCAAAACAATACGATGGGAAATAATCCTCAAACAGGAAGATTTACCCCTTATTGGACTCGGGACCATCAGGGACATATAGGGGTTCAGTCATTAGTGGATTATGATTCAACTGAGAGGCTTTCTAATGGCGTCATGAAAGGTGGCTGGTATATTAAGCCTAAGCAAAATCACACACCTTCGGTTACGGCTCCGCTACCATATATTGTTCAAGGTAAGCATGTTTGGTTAGCAACTTTCTCATCCCCTATTTTAGTTAATGACAAATTTTTAGGTGTTGTAGGTGCAGACTATAACTTACAATTTGTGCAGTCTCTTAGTAAACAAGTAGCTTCACACCTATATAATGGGCGGGCTGAAGTAAGTATTCTAACCGATCAAGGCCTCGTAATTGCTGATAGTGACAGACCAGAGACTATCGGCAAATCAATGAGTAATTTATTCAACAAGCAGTACCAAAAAATATTTAATGCCGTTAAATCTGGACAAGTTGTTATTTTTAATAACAAAGAGCATGAAAACATAGGGATTATTTCACCAATTACATTAGGTAAAACTAATAGTCTTTGGGCAATTGTCATTCGAGTTAAACGAAATATTGCATTAGAAAACGTAATAAACTTAGATCAACAAATAAAGGTGACAAATCACTCCAATATGGTTTGGCAAACGACAATTGGACTATTAATTTCTATCTTAGGATTAATTGCCATTATTGTTATGGCAAACTCTCTTTCTAAACCTATCCTTCGAGCGGTCAAAATGGCGAAAACACTCGCCCTTGGAGACTTTAATACAAGACTTAATTACAAAAGCAGCGATGAAATAGGTCAACTATCAAATGTATTAGATAACATGGCTGATAACCTACATTGGCATGTCCGGGTCGCAGAAGAAATTGCGAAAGGCAATTTAAATCAATCTGTTCAAATAGCTTCAGATAAAGATCAGCTAGGCAAAGCACTTTGCGATATCCTTTAACCGACACTGACACGGTGACACAATAATCCTGTGTATGGGTTCTTCCATAAGAATAGAGGTAAACCCACTTTTCCTGATTATTTGCAAGAGCCGATTTAGTGTAAGGCTTGCCAAATATGGCCAGGACCTCCCCTTGAGTCGTTTCCCTTTTACAATTTGCTGCACTTCTTAACTTGAAAAATCCTGACCAACTGCATAATTTGAAGACGTTAAACACACAGAAAGAAGTAAAGCACTAACAAAAGCAACAACAATCCAATGGGCTTCATGATTCCCTATCCTATTGACAGTGAAGTAAGGTAACGTTAACGCAAACCTTTGAACCCACAATCGCGTAAAAGACTTAGCCCATTAATAAAAAATTTAAAAAGTGCTGTTTAATGAAACAACACCAGAAAAACAGAACTATTTCCAGGAGAAGCAAACCGCCGTCGATTAAACGATCACTCATCGATACTCCTGAGTATTTTGAACCTCAATCATCAAATAAAACGCATACTAAAATCTTCGGCGTCTCTTTAGATAAATGGCAATTGGGCCTTGGGAAAAGAGAATAAAAGAAAAAATAAAAGCAACCATAGCGCTAATACCATCAGCTTGGTCGCGCCCAGAAATTAGGTCATACGGAAAGATAAACCTAAAGTCCTGCCAAATAATCATATTAAACATCAGCCAATAAACCCAATTTATCCAACTTAACGTTTTTAGAATAAAACCCAGACTAAGAAAGCGTCGATTAATCAAAAGACACCAGAAAAACAACACTATTTCTAGAAGAAACAAGCCTCCGTCGGCTAAAAGTTCACTCATTGCTACTCAAAAACATACTTATGCTCATCAAATCTAGCGACGCTTATTCATATAAACAGTAAAAGGGGCTTGAAATGCAATCATAAAACAGAGAATGAATGCAATGATTATGCAGGCTCCATTAGCTTGAATCCGTCCGATAAAATGAGAATACGGGAATAGGAATACCTGATTCTTCCATATAAATAAGTCAACAAAGATCCAGTATCCCCAGTTAACCCAGCAAGCTATTTTCATGGGTGCGTTGAAATTCAAATAGTGTTTGTTTAAAAACCGACACCAAAAGAAAATAACCACACCAAAAAATAATACCGCTAGTGAGACCCATATATCAGTCATGATTTGTTACCTGTTTCATCTGGCTCAAACTGACTCTCGATCCAATGTACTGAATCTAGAATATGGCCTTTAACCGTATCTAAATCGGCAAAGATTTCTGCCCATAATGCAATTTTACTCAAATCCTTCCAGGCTCGATGAGTCTTAATTTTTGAGGATTTAATACATTTGAGATCTGTTGATAAAATTCAATCGCTTTTACTTTCGTCAAACGGCCATAGTGGGCAAAATCAGCCATGATCTTATGCACCATTGTTTCAACATAATTAATGAAACTTTGTTGTAGCGTACCGGCGGGAATTTCTTGGCGAATCGTAGTATGAGCTCGCATAATGGCTGCATTTGCACGAGCTTGTACTTCTGCGACATCTTCTGGCGCGACTTCTGCCACAACACACATCCTTATTTTTTTGAACCTCACACAGCCTCAATGGCCCAAAAGGTTTAAACATTCAATATTGGAATGCAGTGTACCTTTAAATGATATTTTTATCTATATGAATTGAAGATAGCAGAGGCCCGAGCTACAAACATTTATGTGATCTGTGCATCAGTGAAAACAACGCCAAACGCGCAGCACAAAGGGAATGGGGATAAGTAGAAATGAAGTAACTAACGACGTTTTTTCATGTAGACAGTAAATGGTGCCTGATATGCAATTAAGAAGAAAACGATAAATGCCACAGGAATATAGATACCATTATTTTCTAAAGCCCTGCCAGCTACTAAGGAAAACGGAAACACGGTTCGGTGGTCCTGCCACAAAGCCAAATCCACTACTATCCAATAGATCCAATTAATCCAACATAAAAATTTCAATGGTAAATTACAATTTAAATAATTTCGTTTGAGGAATCTACACCATAAGAAAACGAAGATACCCAAAATCAGAACCAATATAGCGACTATAGAACTATTCATGAGATTTTTCTTTTTTATCGTCTGAAGTAAAACCTGATTCAATCCAATCTAATGACTTAATGATATAATATTTTGACGTTGCTAGATCAGCACCAATTTCCGCCCAAAGAGCAGTTTTACTCATACTTTGCCATGCTCGATGAGTCCGGTCCAAAATCTTATGGATTGTGAGCCCAAAAGACTGAATAATTTTATCATCAGGCAACTGTTCAAGTTGAAATAATCCAAGACACGATATGGCAATATCTTCCACATCGTAAATTTTTGTTCCCCATATATCGCCAAATATTTTCATATGCAGCTGTCTAAAATATCCAGAATGACTTTTAAGTCCATCCGAAAAGAAAAGATAGGACTCCTCAAAGTTATTTGTAACGTGACCAATAATAACTATTACAGCGATCACTATAATTGTTACAGCGATAGCAGTAAAAAGGCCTTCGATAGAAAATAGAGCTACAGCAGTGATCTCTACTCCATCAACAAATAACTCTGCTGTACCTAAAAACGCCAGCAAATCTCTTGGATTTTTTAACCACCGTATAATCTGTCTCCCCCATATACATCGACGATAATGTAGTTCCACCTTGGAGGATACAGTCTGTGGTCGAAGTCCAATTTACAGCATTAAGAGACTTTACAATCTCATGATATAGCGATATCACCTTAGCTTTTGTTAAACGACCATAAGCTACGAACTCAGACATAATTTTATGCACCATCGTTTCAACATAACTGATGAAACTTTGCTGCAGCGTACCAGCGGGGATTTCTTGGCGAATCGTAGTATGAGCTTGCATAATGGCCGCATTCGCATGAGCTTGTACTTCTGCGACATCTTCTGGCGCGACTTCTGCCACAACACACATCCTTATTTCTTTGAACCTCACACAGTCTCAATGGCCCAAAAGGTTTAAACATTAAATATGGGAATGCAGCATACCGATAAATGATAATTTTATCTATATGAGACAAAGATAGCAGCGGCCCGAACTCCAAACATTTAAGTTATCTGTACGCCAGCGAAAACAACGCCAAACACGCAGCCCAAAGAGAATGGGGAAAATTAGAAATGAAGTAACTAACGACGTTTTTTCATGTAGACAGCGATGGGCCCCTGAAAAAACAGAACGAATGTAAAAATAAACGCAATAAGCATACAAACACCGTCAGCTTGAGATCTTCCTGTTATCACATCATATGGAAAGATGTAGCCTTGATGCTGCCAAATAATCAAGTTAAAAAACAACCAATAAATCCAGTTAAACCAACTCAATGATTTCAACAGAAAATTCAAATTCAGGAAGCGTCGTTTGATGAAACGGCACCAAAAGAACAGTATGATGTTCAGAACAAGTAAACCAAAAGCTACAAAAATATCACCCATGCTTCTTATCTTCTTTTTGATTCGATGAAAACTGTTCTTTTACCCAATTATATGCATCCTCAACGTGTCCAGAAACCGTATTTACATCAGCGGCGATCTCCGAAACGAAGGCTGTGCGACTTAGATCACGCCATGCTCGGTGAGTCTTATCGAGTAACTTTTGAATTGTTAACCCAAACGATTGAACCAACTCATCTGGGGCTAAGTGTTTTATTTCAAACAACCCTCGCGCAGAAATCGCAATATCACTGACATCGTAGATATCATCCCCTAAAACTTTGCCAAATATTTTCTCATGCCATTGACGAAAGTAACCAGAATGCGACTTGAAACCATCCGTGAAATATAAATAGGCTTCTTCAAAGTTATTGGTGACGTGCCCAATAATAACGATTACAGCAAGCACCGCGATCGCCACAAATATCGCGATAAGAACACCTTCAAGCGATGCTGCTACACCCACTCCTAGCCCAATACCATCAACAAATAAGTCAGCAGCTCCTAAAAAACTTAACAAGGTTCTTGGGTTCGTTATCCAACCAATGATTTCTCGCCCCATATACAGTGATGACATTGCAACACCACCTTGCATCACACTGTTGACGACAAAACTTGCTCTATCTGTACTTGAACCTTCTTTGATATGGTGGAAAAGTTCAATTGCTCTGTCTTTTGTTAAACGACTATAAGCTACGAACTCAGACATGATCTTATGCACCATTGTTTCAACAAAATTGATGAAACAATGGTGCAGTGTACCAGCGGGGATTTCTTGGCGAATCGTAGTATGAGCTTGCATAATCGCTGCATTTGCATGAACTTGTACTTCTGCGACATCTTCTGGCGAGACTTCTGCCACAACACACATCCTTATTTCTTTGAACCTCACACAGCCTCAATGGCCCAAAAGGTTTAAACATTAAATATGGGGATGCAGTGTACCGATAAATGATAGTTTTATCTATATAAAATCAAAATAGCAATGGCCCGAACTACAAACATTTAAGTGATCTTTACGCCAGGAAAACAACGCCAAACGCGTAGCACTAAGGGAACGGGGAAAAGTAGAAATGAAGTAACCTATTCTGCTCTGCGTCATCTTAAAATAACTTACTAAAACCTTCGGCGTTTGCGTACCAGAAATGGGGCCTGAAAAACAATAAGGAAAGAAAATACAAATGCGATAATCATAGTAATGCTGTCAACTTCAGCTCCGTGTACAACAAAAGAATAAGGTATGAAAAAACGTTGTTCATGCCATACACCTGCGCAAAAAAGAAGCCAATAGAACCAATTTACCCAACAAAAGCACTTTAGTAGAAAGGACAACATTAAATAATGTGTCTTTAAATAAAAACACCACAAAAATATGACTACTTCGAAAAAAAAGAAACCACCGTCGACTAATAGATCACTCATGCTTTTTCCTATTACTTGAAAATTGAGATGAAACCCAGTCACATACACCTTCATATGCCCAGCTATAGTCCCAACATTGGCCAAAATTTCAGTCACAAATGAAACTTTGCTGTAGTTTACCAGCGGGGGTTTCTTGGCGAATCGTAGTATAGGCTTGCGATGGCTGCATTTGCATGAGCTTGTACTTCTGCGGCATCTTCTGGCGCGACTTTTGCCACAAAACACATTCTTATTTCTTTGAACCTCACACAGCCTCAATGGCCCAAAAGGTTTAAACATTAAATATGGGAATGCAGCATACCAATAAATGACAATTTTATCTATATGAGGCGAAGATAGCAGCGGCCCGAACTACAAACATTTAAGTTATCTGTATGAATCGCCACTACTTCACTAGACGACTTTTAGCCTCATTAAAATATTGACGCTCATACTCTAACGGCGATAGC
>NZ_JBEQCS010000032.1:0-16300 GCF_046054195.1 Celerinatantimonas sediminis | reverse complement strand
GCGGCACTAGCTCAGTTGGTAGAGCGCGACCTTGCCAAGGTCGAGGTCACGAGTTCGAACCTCGTGTGCCGCTCCAATCTTTTATACCTCAAATTATCTCATATAAGTCATTTTATTAATCCTCAATTCAATTAATTTTGTATATTGCTTTTTGTAACTATTCTATTTTGAAGCATTAGCGTGATTGAAAATATCGATGGCATTTAATTGTTCATTTATATTCATCACTGATGTGTAAACCCCCATGGTTTACATCATCTCTTAGCGGTTATCACAGAGTCTTTAGGTAATTAATGGCTATCTAGTTAAACGCTCTTGAAGGCAATGGTTGCGCGTATTTAATATGTCTTTTAATCGCGGTGTTTGTAATCGCATTGCTTGATAGTGGAGTGACATTTTAAATGAGAAATATAATTCGTTGTGGCATTGCTTTTATCAGTATCATTACTGCTCTATCAGCTTATGCCGATACTGCTATTGCAAATGCGATTGTCGGCAAGAGTTTATGGACAACTATCGCTAGAGTGCATCCAACCCAGCCAGAAGTCGGAACTCGCGAAGTAGCTTACAAAGTAAATCGCTTTAAGTTAGATGCGCATAAACGCTTTGATGAGTATTGCGAGAAAATGGGAGCGCAAGGTGTGTTGTCTTATAGCGCTAAATCCAAACTAGCTAAGAGGAATAGCTTTTCTTGCAAAGCTGCTTATGGTTCTGATGCAAGCGCTCTGGAAACGGTAGTGATAGCGCCTAATCATCACATTTATCTTACCGACGGGCATCACACTCTCACCAGTTTTGACACTATTACCGGCTCTGAGCTGCCTGTATTAGTGAGCGTGACACATGATTTTCGAGCGCTGAAAAATATGGATGAGTTCTGGCAAAAGATGCAAACTTTGCACTTAGTTTGGCTACATTCATCCTCTCAAGGCGATATTCAACCCGCCCAGCTGCCTCAACATCTTGGGCTCAAATTTATGAAAGATGATCCCTATCGCGGCGTGTTGTATTTCGTTCGTGATATTGGCTACCAAAAACCTCGTAATCCGCCCGCATTTTTAGAATTTTACTGGGAACAATGGCTCAAGAAGAATATTGATTTATCTAAATATGATTTAAATAGTCGTTCTGATTACGCCGCTTTAGTGAGTGATGTCGCACATAAAATGGTTAACTTGGCCCCAAATGCCATTGTTGCCAAAGCTGGCACGAAAGAGTTCAGAGCCAGTGAGCTTGGTGCGTTGCGTCATTTTAATCAACATCAAATGGCAAAATTAGTTTCACCCCAAGGGAAATTGGCATATGCCTTTGCTAACTAATGACTATCTATCGTATCGAAATTCAAGCTCTCAGCTATGGATTTTCTTGGTGGGTTTTATAGTTGTAAAGCTCTAAAGTTACTTGCGCTCATGGGCAGAAACTATAAAGTGATGAATAAATAATTTTAAGATAGGTGATGAAAATCAACCTATTGTTTTTCATTGGCTGAGAAAAGGAGAGTGCTCGTGCGTCAGATAACCAAAGATACAACCTTATGTATGTCACTGGCCGGCCGGCCCGGTAACTTTGGAACTCGTTTTCACAATTATCTCTACGAAGCGATGGGGCTTGATTATCTGTACAAAGCTTTTACGACATCTGATTTAGAATCTGCAATTGCTGGGGTCAGAGCTTTAGGCATTAGAGGCTGTGCGGTTTCTATGCCGTTTAAAGAGCAAGTGATTGATTATATCGATAAGTTAAATCACTCTGCCCAAGTCATTCAATCGGTGAATACAATTGTCAATGACAACGGCTATCTCAGCGCCTATAACACCGATTACATAGCGATTGAAACATTGCTAAAACAATACCAAGTGCCAACCCATCTTAGTTTTGCGTTACGCGGCAGCGGTGGGATGGCCAAAGCTGTGGCTTGTGCTCTAAAACAGGCTGGTTTTAATAAAGGGACTATCGTTGCGCGAAATGAGCAAACGGGGAACTCTTTGGCGAAGTTGTATGATTATGATTGGCAAAGCAGCACGGATAATCTTAATGCCGACTTTGTAATTAACGTCACACCCATCGGCATGCAAGGACCCAATGAACAGGATTTGTCATTTCCTGAAACCATGATCGACAACGCTCAGGTTGTTTTTGATGTGGTTGCGATGCCTGAGTTGACACCGCTGATTAAGCAGGCTCAGACTCAGGGCAAAACAGTCATCAAAGGTAGTGAAGTTTTCGCGCTACAGGCCGTTGAGCAATTTGCATTGTATACAGGGCAACGCCCTGATGATGAACTGTTTGCAAAAGCCGCCGCTTATGCGCGTGGTGCTTAAATAGATACTAGCGAGTTGATTCACCGCGCCTTGCATGAACTTACATTCAAGGCGCGTTTTTATATGCCTTCGCAATTTAATACGAATCGAGTCTTGTTAATCTTGTTGGTTTGCTGCTGCATGGGCGGCAAGTTTTTGCTCGGTTTTATGCTCATTGGGCGGCGATAAAGCGATCAGCGTTTCCCCAGGTTGCGGCAGCTGTTCTTGGCTAATAATTGGATGAAGCTGCTCTTTTTGATCGACAATAAACAGTGGCAATGCTTCTTTTTGACGAGTCGAGTAATCATCCCAAGTAAAGGTTTCGTTTAGTTTTGTGATTTTCACCTGCCAGCCTTGCTTGAGCAGTGAGTTCAGTTTGGTAAACGTACAATCTTCCCAAAACAGAATTTGTCGAGCTCTAAATGTTGCGCTTTCTTGGTTAGCAAATCCTTTGCCTTGCGTTGAGCGAATCGAATAAACCTGTTCGCTGTTATAGAGATAGGCAAAATGGGTAATTGCAATCGCGTTTTGGTGGCGGTTAGGGGACAGCGCCAGCACTTGTCGAATGCTTGAAAAATCAAGCGCTGCCTCTGCTTGTTCTGACTGTGGATTGCCGTAATAGGCATTCAGTCCATCCATTCGGGCAAGTCGATAGTTTTCCCAAACCGGATCGGCCAGCAACACTTCAAAATTAGCTTTTTGTAAGGCAGCTGCGATGGAGCGGGCCAAGGTGTTGGCACCAAAGATTAATACCCCTCGCGGAGCTTGCTGGACAACGCCGAGCATGCGGGCAATTGGACCTGCCGTTAAGCTTTGTAAAACCACCGTTGCAATAATCACCGCAAACGATAGCGACACCAATTTATCGGCATCGGGGATCCCCGCTTGTTCTAAGCGCAATGCAAATAAAGAGCTAACTGCCGCCGCGACAATCCCTCTTGGCGCAATCCATGATAGAAATGCTCTGTCTTTCCAATTTAATTTAGGCGTTGAGGCACTGAGCAAGACGCAGATAGGCCGAGCAATAAATTGCACCACTGCAAGAAGTGCCAGTAATGGCCAGCCTAGCGAAAGCAAGTTATCGAGATTAATGCGAGCTGCTAGTAGAATAAATAATGCTGAAATGAGAATCACCGAGAGATCCTCTTTAAACTCCATAATATCGCCAATATCGATATCAGAGCGATTAGCCAGCACCATTCCCATTACGGTTACCGTTAAAAGTCCTGATTCGTGTTGCAGATGCTCACTCAGCGAATAAGCAAGTAATACAATGGCAAGCACGCCCACTTTGCGCAGATACATCGGTAGCCAGCCGCGTTTGAGAGTGATAGCTATCGCATACCCTGCACCAAGGCCTAATGTGCCGCCAAGACCAATCGTTTTACTGATAATGCCAAGGCTATGTACGGCAGCCTCTTGCGATGCCTGAATGATAACGAATTCAAACATAAGCACCGCAAAAATAGCGCCTAATGGGTCAACAATAATGCCTTCCCAACGCAGAATTTTATCGAGCTCCGTACGTGGGCGAATGGTTCTTAGCATCGGTGCTACCACGGTAGGGCCAGTGACCACCATAATTGCGCCAAACAACAAAGATACCTCGACGGAAATGCCAAGTAGCAAATGGCAAGCAAATGCCAAAATAATAAAGGTGCAGATAAGCCCAATACTGACCAAGTTCCAGACTACCTTCACAAGGCCTTTAATTTCGTGAAAGCGTAAGGTCAGTGCGCCTTCAAACAAGATGATGGCCACCGCAATAGACACAATCGGGAAGAGTAGCTCACCGAGCAGTTGGTCAGGATGTAACACACCGGTTACAGGACCCAGTAATAAACCCGCTGTCAGTAAAAATAAAATAGCAGGAAGTTTTAGTCGCCATGCAATCCATTGGGCAGCCAATGAAATGGCGGCAATCAAGGAAATGGCCGGAGCAAGTTCAGTCATTCGTATCGCCCTTGTTGATTTGCCAAAAATCCTAGCTAGCATCGTTAACACGGTCAAGCTTAAGTTGAAAAAATGTAACAAGATAAGCGAGTTAAAATGACTTCATGCTTGCTATGTCCAATCTCTAACTATGGGTAGAGTTTGCTGATGTAGCAAATAAAAATCGCTTGCTCTAGGTGTTAAAGCTGGACATAATAATCGCCTCAAATGTAAAGACTGGCTAAAAATTAACAAAAAATCAGTCAGATATCATTCATGGATCACCCATCTGTCAACGTGTTTAATGAGTCATTATTTGTTGGCAGAGCAGCGATTTTTAGCCCTGTCTTCACAGGGCTTTTTTGATCGCTTTGTCATGTCGCGTTATAACTTGATTGACTGACCAAAAGCGTGTCATTGGGGGAGTAGGAACTATGGCAATTATCGAATTAATTAAGCCTGAACATGATGCTCAGATTGAACAGATTGTGCATACCGTGTTGGCCGAGTTTGGCGCAAGTGGGCCAGGGTACGCTTGTGCTGATCCGCAGCTGAAATCTTTGAGCCGTTTTTATCGGCCACAAAAAATGAATTACTGGGTAGCGCTGGATGAACACCATAAAGTGTTGGGTGGCGCTGGCATTGGCCCGTTAAGCGGCAGCGATGATATCTGTGAATTGCAGAAAATGTATTTATTGCCTGAAGGGCGATCTTTAGGAATCGGTCAGCAGTTAATGCAAACTTGCTTAGAATTCGCCAAGCAGTATTACAGCGCTTGTTATCTAGAAACGCTCGAGCATATGAATAAAGCGCAAAAGCTATATCGACGTAATGGTTTTGAGCAGATTAATCAGCCACTAGGTCAAACTGGGCATAGCCGTTGTAACACGTGGTATCTTCATAAGTTTTAAATGTTACGCATCGCGCGCAAGGCCTTTTTCAACGATTCTAATGAGTCGTGAGGTTTGCCGTGTCACGACTTGGAGTTGGTTATAGTGCTGATTGAGAGCCCAATCGATGTGCTCTTTAACTAGCTCTGATGAATCAGTGCGGGCATCTTCGAGGGCTTGAATGATGACAATCGATGTGGGGGCATTGCCAAGTGCCACTGCAATATTGCGTTGCCAGCGTTCATGACCAATTCGACGGATAGGCGAGCCTTGCGTCTTTGCTAAAAATGTTGCTTCGTCCCAAGCAAAAAGTTCCAATAAAGTCTCTTTATCCAGTTCGTGACGCGGTAAAAAGTCGTTTTCTTCACCGAGCTGACTTTGGCGATTATATGGGCAAGCCAGCTGGCAATCATCGCACCCATAAATGCGATTGCCCATCAAAGGGCGAAACTCTTCGGCAATCGAACCGGGATTTTCAATGGTTAGATAGGAGATGCAGCGCCGGGCATCGATGGTATATGGCTGTGTAATTGCGCCAGTGGGGCACAATGTCATACAAGCCACGCAGTTACCACATTGCGGCTCGATAGGGTTATCTGTAGGAAGCGGCAAATTCACGAGCAGCTCACCTAAGAAAAACCAAGAGCCTTCACATGGGTGAATCAACAAGGTATGTTTGCCTGTCCAACCGAGTCCTGCCTTTTCAGCTAGTGGGCGTTCCATGAGCGGGGCTGAGTCAACAAATGGCCGATAATCGAGACTCTCACAAACAGTTTTAATTTTTTCTGCTAGCTTTTTTAAGCGCTTGCGTAATACTTTGTGGTAATCACGCCCTAGGGCATAACGGCTAATATAGGCTCGATTTGGGTTTTTCAGTGTTGAGGCAAATCCGGCATCGCTGATTAGATAATTCATACGCACACTAATTACCCGAAGCGTTCCGGGATGCAGCTGCGCCGGATCTTCTCGTAATTGTTGATTGCGCTGCATAAAACTCATCTCACCGTGGTAGCCACGGGATAGCCAATCGCGGTAGGATTGGATGTGATCACTCACATCGGTATCAGTAATACCAACCTGAGCAAACCCAAGTTGTTTGCCCCATTGTTTGATATCGAGCGCTAATTGATTGAAATCGATTTTGGAATTTTCGGCCATGATTCGTATAACACCAGACTATAGCGCGACTTTACCATATTCTTTATGGACTGCCGACCAAGTTAAGCGCGCTGAACCTAAATTGGCAGCCCAAGCCCAAGTCTCTCTGTATCAATTAATGTTATTAGCGGGGACCAACGGCTTTTCCCTGCTTCGTCAACGCTGGCCCCAAGCGCAGCACCTGTTAATTATCTGCGGAGGCGGAAACAATGGCGGTGATGCCTTAGTCATCGCCAAGTTAGCGATTGAAGCTGGCATGCAGGTATCACTGCTGGTGCATGGTGATGTCAGTAAATTTCCTAAAGAGGCTGCGCAAGCTTGGCAAGAGCTTCCCCGTCAGCAATTAACTCAGATAGAGTCATTGTCTGAGGCTCCCAAAGATATCGATGTGATTGTCGATGGATTACTGGGCGCTGGGCTTAAAGGCCATGTGCGTGATGATGCCGCGCAGCTTATCAATGAGCTTAACTTATGGGAATTGCCGATATTAGCCCTTGATATTCCATCTGGTTTATCGGCCGATACAGGCCAGCCCTTGGGGTGTGCTTTAACCTGTGATGCAACGATTACTTTTATCGGCGTTAAACAAGGGCTACTTACCGCTCAGGCAGCCAATTATTGCGGTCAGCTTTATTACAGCTCTTTGGGATTAGACTCGGTCTTGGGCGAGTTTGAACCGACGGATTGCAAACGCAGCGATTACTCAAAATTGCATGTACTGCTACCTAAACGCTCCCGCACCGCGCACAAAGGTATGTTTGGTCGCGTTGCACTGTTTGGTGGTGATTTAGGAACGCCTGGTGCTATTCGCATGGCCGCCGAGGCGAGTCAGCGGGTTGGCGCCGGATTGGTAACGGTTATTTCACAGGCTGAGAATTTATCCATTATTTTAAATTCTCGTCCAGAGTTGATGGCTCGTGGGGTGAGTATTGATGATGAAGCCATTGTTCAACAATTTCTTAAAGCGACCAGTGTTCATGTCTTAGGGCCCGGGCTGGGCCAGAGTGACTGGTCGAAGTGGTTATTCAGCCAAGTTGTTGCCAGCGATAAACTGTTGGTGCTTGATGCTGACGGTTTAAATTTATTGGCGAAATCATCCCTAGAGCGGCAAAACTGGGTCTTAACTCCACATCCGGGTGAAGCATCCCGGTTATTGGATTGTTCAGTGGCAGACATTGAAAATGACCGTTTTGGTGCGGTACGAGAAATTGCCTCAAAATATCAGGCTGTTACTTTGCTTAAAGGCGCCGGGTCATTGGTTGCGAGCCCATCGGGTGAAGTTCGTGTGTTAAATGTTGGGAACCCCGGAATGGCTAGTGGTGGTATGGGGGATGTACTTTCAGGTATGATTGCAGGTTTACTGGCTCAGCATCTTCCAATGTTTGAAGCAGTGTGTTTAGCTGTGTGTATCCATGGCAGTGCCGCTGATAGGGCCGCCAAAGATGGCGAGCGGGGGATGTTAGCCAGCGATTTATTCGCCCATATTCGGGTATTGGTCAATCCGGAAAACTAAATAAATACAATGAAGTGGCAGCTAGAATTAGCCGATAGCTCGGCAACCGTAGAATTAGGGCGCAAGATTGCAGCGCAGATTGATGCACCGTTAACCATTTTTCTTAATGGGGAACTTGGCGCTGGTAAAACGACTCTAACTCGAGGAATCGTTCAGGGAATGGGGCATCAAGGAAATGTGAAAAGCCCCACATATACGCTGGTTGAGCCTTACCAGTTAGGTCACTGGCAGATAAATCATTTTGATTTATATCGACTGGCAGACCCTGAAGAGCTCGAATTTATTGGGATTCGAGATTATTTCGGTCCGGGGCAAATTGCCATTATCGAATGGCCTGCAAAAGGCGAGGGGATGATTGGAAAACCTGATTTAGTCATCTTATTGAGCTATCAGGGACACTCTCGCAAGGTCGAATTTAGCGCTCATTCGAGCGCCGCTAAGCGTCTATTAACGCAGTTAATAGACAGTTATTCATAGTTATTTTTATATAAAGGTCTCATGCAGCGTCGTTTTTTTAAGTGGTGTATTGCACTTAGTGTCTTGTTTTGGACGTTAAGTGTTCAAGCAGTTACGAGCAATCAGATCAGTGATATTCGCACTTGGTCTGGTTCTGGGCATACAAGGGTTGTTCTTGATCTGACTAAAGAGCCCCAATTTAGCTATTTTCGATTACGAAACCCGGACCGGCTCGTAATTGATTTGGCTGCGACCCACAATGAGGTGAATTTATCCAAAGTTCATATTCGCGGTAAATTACTCAAGCGGATTCGTCGTAGTACGCCACCAAAGAAGGCTGATTATCGCTTAGTCTTAGACCTTTCCTCGCGGGTGAAGCCATCAGTTTTTCCGTTACCTGCAACTCAAAAATCCAAACCACGATTAGTTATCGATTTACCCGATAATAGCCCTGTGCCGCCTAAAGTGACGCCGTCTAAACCCGTAAAGACCCAGGCCAGCGCCAGTAAGGCCACGCGTGACATTATTGTGGTCATGGATGCCGGACATGGCGGCAAAGATACTGGTGCGATTGGTCCCCACCATAAGTTTGAAAAAAATGTGACGCTGCCGATTGCCAAAAAAGTGGCTGCACTATTTAACAAAGAACCGGGCATGAAAGGAATGTTGACTCGCAGTGGCGACTATTTTATTCCGCTTGATAAACGCTCTGAAATTGCCCGTCAAGATCATGCCGATTTGTTAATCTCTATCCATGCTGATGGCTTTGCCTCTCCTGAGCCACATGGCGCTTCTGTTTGGGTGTTATCAGCGCGACGGGCTAACCGAGAAATTAACCGCTGGCTGGATCAGAGTCAGCAGCCGACCGAGCTACTTGGTGGTGCCGGTGAGGTGCTTAAAACATCCCCGAATGATCAATATCTGGCCCATGCTCTATTGGATATGAGCATGGATCATTCAATGAATACTGGGTTTGTGATTGCCTCTGATATTGTTGATCAGCTTAAAAAAGTCACCTATATGCATAAGCGTAAGCCGCAGCACGCCAGCCTTGCGGTGCTAAAAGCGCCGGATATTCCATCAATGTTGGTTGAAACTGGTTTTATTACCAATCCTAAAGAAGAGAAATTATTAAATTCACCTCGCCATCAGCAGCGCATTGCCAATGCCATTTTTACCGGGGTGCGTAACTATTATCGCCAGCATCCACCGATTGGAACGTGGTATGCGGCCCATTACGGTAAAGTAAAATATGCTGTGAAAAGCGGCGATTCTCTTTCACTCATTGCTCAGCGTTATCAGACCAGTGTGGAAGCTATCAAAAGTACCAATAAATTACGTAGCAATGTGCTGAGCATTGGGCAAGTGCTGGTGATACCGAAACATTAACCTGGAGAGCTAATGGCTATTCACATTTTGCCAGCGCAACTGGCTAACCAGATAGCCGCAGGTGAAGTCGTTGAGCGGCCCGCCTCGGTGGTTAAAGAGCTGGTAGAAAATAGTATTGATGCTGGCGCACAGACCATCGAAGTTGTCATCGACAGGGGGGGGCACAAGCGAATTTTAGTTCGTGATGATGGCTGTGGAGTCAGTGAGCAAGAACTAACACTGGCATTATCGCGTCATGCAACCAGTAAGCTGTCGAGCCAAGATGACCTTGAACATATTCATACTTTGGGGTTTCGCGGCGAAGCACTGGCCAGTATCAGCTCCGTTTCTCGCTTAACCTTAACGTCACGTCCGAAGGATCAGGACAAGGCCTGGCAGGCACAAGCTGCTGGTCGCGACATGAATGTGAATGTGACTCCTGCAGCGCACCCTGTTGGGACGAGTGTTGAGGTGCTTGATCTGTTTTTTAATACGCCAGCGCGACGGAAATTTTTGCGCAGCGAGAAAACTGAATTTACCCATATTGATGAGCTCTTAAAGCGCTTGGCGCTCAGCCATTATGACATCACGATTAAAGTCACTCATAACGATAAACTGCTGCGTCAATATCGCGCAGCCCAAACACCTGAACAGTATGCGCGCCGAGTCGCGGCGGTGATGGGTAAGCGGTTTATCGAGCAATCATGGGCGATTGATAATCAGCATCAAAATTTGCGGTTATGGGGATGGGTCGGAACACCGCAAGCTGCTTGTCCTAGCAACGAATTACAGTATTTTTATGTGAATGGACGAGTGATTCGCGACAAACTTATTTTGCACGCTATTCGCCAAAGTTTTGCCAATGTTATTGACGATAAACTGTATCCGAGTTTTGTCTTGTACCTAGAGTTGCCAACTGAGCAGGTTGATGTGAATGTGCATCCGACCAAGCATGAAGTGCGTTTTCATCAAGCAAGATTGATTCACGACTACATTCAAAAAGTGCTCAATGAAGTGATACAGCCTCATCTTGATGAAGAATATACCCAAGATGTTAGTGCTCACTATCATGATTACGCAGTGGCTGAACCATCAGTAGAGACGAAAGAAGCGAAAAGTAGCCCTCAGAGCTCAACAAGCTATCAACCCACGCCTCTTCGTTATAAACACAGTGATGGACCAAGCCAAAGACAGTTAACTACTCAGCGCCAGTGGTTGGCTGACTCGGCTAAGAGTGAACCCAGCCAAAGCGCTGCAATTTCATCATCGGGGGCATCACTGCGTCCGCTGCAGCTGCTCGGTCAAAGTCATTTACTGGTCGGCGATCAGACTTCGCAACTTGCTTTGTTAGACTTAGCTAAAACTTGGCAGCAGGTTTATACCCAACAATTTATCAAGCAGTGGCCAAAGATTGTCGCGGCACCTCTGTTATTGCCGCAAAAAATTGTTTTAGATGAAGAGGCTGCAGATTGGGCTGGCGCCCATCTTGAGCTGTTAGCACAATTGGGCATCTCAATGCGCGATGACAAAACGCATCTAACTCTGCTTGCTATTCCAAGCAGCTTACGCCGAGCAGCCCAGCAACCGTTTATCGAGCGCTTAGTGGCGGTGTTGATGCAACATGTGAGTGCTCTTGAGGATACGTCATGGTTGTGTCAGCAATTAGCCATTGCTGGCAGCTCTGAGCTTCAGTTTAATTGGTCATCAGCGCTTGGCGTTTATCAGCAATCGCTAGAATTAACGGACGGTGTGTTAAGTGAACAATTACTAACTTTTGTGGATGATAGTTTGATTTTAAAGGCATTACATAATGACTAATCTGGCACCAGTGCTTACTTTAATGGGGCCAACAGCATCTGGTAAAACGGCTTTGGCGATGCAGTTGTGCGATCATCTGCCAGTTGATTTGATTAGTGTGGACTCAGCGTTAGTTTATCGCCAGATGGATATTGGTACAGCTAAACCGACAATTGATGAGCTTAAACGTTATCCGCATCAACTGATTGATATTCGCGAGCCAAATCAGAGCTATTCGGCCGCTGATTTTCGAACCGATGCGCTTGATGCGATTCAAAAAGCGCATCAGCGTGGGCGAATTCCGCTGCTTGTCGGTGGCACGATGCTTTATTATAAAGCGCTTATTGAGGGGCTTTCGGCACTGCCCAGTGCGGATGAAAAACTGCGTGAAGAGATTGCCAATCAAGCAGCTGAAGTCGGCTGGCAAAAGCTGCATCAAGAACTTCTTAAATATGACCCGCAAAGTGCTGCGCGTATCCATCCGAATGACCCACAGCGCTTAATGCGAGCCATTGAAGTGTATCGGTTAAGCGGCAAGACGTTAACTGAGCTTAATGCACAAAAGCCACCAGAATTTCCCTATCCGCTTTATCAGTTTGCAATTGCGCCGCAAGAGCGAAGTGTCTTGCATCAGCGTATTGAGCAGCGCCTAAGTCTGATGCTTGAGCAAGGATTTGAGCAAGAGGTTCGCCGGTTAATGGCTCGTAGTGATTTATCTTTGCAGATGCCATCAATGCGCTGTGTCGGCTATCGCCAAATGTGGCAATATCTATTAGGCGAGTTTGATTATGAGCAGATGCGTCAAAAAGCGCTCGCTGCGACTCGCCAGCTAGCTAAACGCCAGCTGACCTGGCTTCGTGGTTGGCAACAAGTTACCTGGTTGGATAGTTTGGACGCCAATGCGTTCACAAAACTTCTAGCTAGTTTACCGGAAAACTTGAAATTCTGCCTATAAGGCCTCAAGTTACTGGTATATAATTAAAACTAAGACCGTAAAAAAAACTAATAACAGTAAATTTACTATAACAATATAAGGAAACCATCAATGGCTAAGGGGCAATCATTACAAGACCCATTTTTGAATGCGTTGCGGCGGGAACGCATTCCTGTTTCTATTTATTTGGTCAATGGCATTAAATTGCAAGGACAAGTGGAATCGTTCGATCAGTTTGTTATTTTGCTAAAAAACACCGTCAGTCAAATGGTTTATAAGCATGCGATTTCAACGGTAGTGCCTGCACGACCTGTTTCGCATCATACTCCGACTGAAGGTGGCGAGAGTTAATTGTTTTTCAGGCTTTATGCCTGTTGATAAGGAGTTTTAAAGCTTGTTTGACCGCTATGAAGCTGGTGAGCGGGCCGTGCTGGTGCATATTCACTTTTCAAGTGAAGATGACCGCGAAGATCTGCAAGAGCTGGAGATGTTAGTCAGCTCTGCTGGCGTCGATTCAGTGGCCGTGGTGACCGGAAGCCGCAATGTTCCTCATCCTAAATATTATGTTGGAGAAGGTAAAGCCGAAGAGATTGCTCAGGCTGTTCTCCAACATGAAGCCAATGTGGTTATTTTTAACCATGCGTTATCCCCTGCCCAAGAGAGAAATCTAGAACGTTTATGTAAGTGCCGGGTGCTTGATCGCACGACGCTAATTCTAGATATTTTTGCTCAGCGCGCTAGAACTTATGAAGGTAAGTTACAAGTTGAGTTAGCTCAGTTACGCCATCTATCGACTCGATTGGTACGTGGCTGGACGCACTTGGAGCGACAAAAAGGTGGGATTGGTCTGCGAGGCCCTGGGGAAACTCAGCTGGAAACAGACCGGCGATTATTACGAGCTCGGATCAAAAATATTCTGGCACGGCTCGAGAAAGTGAGTAAACAACGAGAACAGGGGCGTCGAGCTCGTCAGCGAGCTGAGGTGCCAACGGTTTCGTTAGTAGGTTATACCAACGCAGGTAAATCTACTTTGTTTAACAATGTAACGACGGCAGAGGTTTATGCTGCCGATCAGTTATTTGCAACATTGGATCCGACATTACGTCGTTTAGAAATTCAAGACGTAGGGCCAACGATTCTGGCTGATACTGTCGGATTTATTCGGCATTTGCCGCATGATCTCGTTGCTGCTTTTAAAGCAACATTGCAAGAGACTCATGATGCTCAGTTATTGCTCCATGTCATTGATTGTAGTGACGATAGGGTGAGCGATAATATTGAGCAAGTACAGCTGGTCCTTGATGAAATCGGTGCCAGTGAAGTTCCTCAGCTTTTGGTGATGAATAAAATCGATGAAGTTGAAGGAATTGAAGCGCACGTTGATCGTGATGATGAAGGTGTACCGATAAGGGTCTGGATTAGTGCGCGTCAAAACGTCGGTATTGAATACCTGATGGAAGCGATTAAAGAACGATTGGCAGGAGCCATGGTTGAGCAGCAAATTATGTTGCCGCCAACTGCGGGTAAACTGCGTAGTCAACTTTATCAGTTAGATGCTATCAGTGAAGAAAATATGGACGAACAAGGCAATTGGCTGCTTGACATTCGCGTTCCTAAAGTAGAGTGGGCACGTTTATGTAAACACTATGATGAGCTGCCAGATGTGGTCAATTCGCAAGATACGGACTAAGGTTTAAATCAGAATAAACAGCGGAGAGTCAAATGGCCTGGAACGAGCCTGGAGGCAATAAAGGAGGCGGTGATCGTGATCCTTGGGGTAATAAGAACAAAAATCAGGGGCCGCCTGATTTAGATGCAATTTTTGGTAAGTTAGGCCGACGTATTATGGCCTTATTAGGTGGAAAAAAATCGGCAGGTGGGCCTGGTGGCTCAAGCTCTGGCGGTGGTTTTTTCCATCCGAAAGTTTTAGTGGCGGTTGTTGGTGTCCTAGTTATTATCTGGGCGGTCAGCGGTTTTTATACTGTTAAGGAAGAACAACGTGGTGTTTTACTGCGCTTGGGCTCTTATCAGGGCGAAGTACTGCCTGGTTTGCACTGGAAACCAACTTTTATCGATAAAGTGATTCCTGTTGCTGTGGCCAAAATTCGGTCTCTGCCAGCATCTGGTTTTATGCTCACTGAAGATGAAAATGTGGTGCGGGTTGAACTTGATGTTCAGTATCGAGTCAGTGAACCAGAAAAATATCTGTTTAGTGTCACCAATGCTGATGATAGTTTGCGCCAAGCCACTGACAGTGCGCTGCGCTACGTGATTGGTCACACCAAAATGGATGACATTTTGACTGTTGGTCGTGAAAAGGTTCGTCAAGAAACTTGGAAGCTGATCGATAAGATTATCAAACCTTATAACATGGGTATTACTGTTGTTGATGTGAACTTCTTGCCAGCTCGTCCACCAGAACAGGTGAAAAAAGCATTTGATGATGCGATTGCCGCTCAAGAAGATGAACAGACTTATATCCGTAAAGCCGAAGCCTATCAGCGTGAAGTTGAGCCAAAAGCTCGTGGTCGTGCGCAGCGTTTAATTCAGCAGGCTGAAGCATATAAACAGCAAGTTGTCATGAAAGCTGAAGGTGAAGTTGCGCAGTTTGATAAACTGTTACCTGAATATCGCCAGGCTCCGGAAATTACTCGCCAACGTTTGTATATGGAAACGATGGAAGGCATTTATGCTGAGACTCCAAAAATATTTGTCGATGCTAAAAATAACAACAATATGTTGTATTTGCCGATCGATAAGTTGATGGAACAGGCTAAACAGCAAAAGGCAGCGAGTACTCAGGACTCGAGCGATATGAGCAAGTCTAGCTCTTCAACGACTTCGTCTTCATCATCTAGCTCGTCTTCAACCAGTAATCAGAACGTGCGCAATGTTCCTTTGCGCAGTGATGATATCCGCACTGACCGCTATGGGAGAAATTAAATGAAACAGTTCTCAATTATTGCCGTCATTGTGGTGTTACTGCTTGGCTACTCTTCCATCTTTGTTGTTCAGGAAGGTCAGCGTGGATTGGTGATTCAGTTTGGTAAAATCAAACGTGGCGGCGATCAGCAGCCGGAGGTTTACGGGCCAGGTTTGCATTTTAAAGTGCCTTTTATCGATTCGGTTAAAAAACTGGATGCGCGTATTCAGACGATGGATGGTCAGCCAGATCGCTATTTCACCTCTGAGAAAAAAGATCTGATCATTGATTCTTATGTCAAATGGAAAATCACTGATTTTCGTAAGTTTTTGCTCTCAACGGGAGGCAGTATTCCGCAAGCTGAGTCACTGCTCAAACGTAAGATCAGCAACGGATTACGTAGTGAAATTGGTGGCCGAACCATTGACCAGATTGTATCGGGTGAACGTAGTGCAATTATGGAAGAGGCGTTAAAACGCTCAGCTCGCTCATCTGAAATTGGTGTGACAGTGCTTGATGTGCGCATTAAGCAAATTAATCTGCCAACTGAAGTGAGTACCAGTATCTTTGAAAGGATGCGTGCTGAACGTCATGCGGTTGCTACAGAGCATCGTTCTAAAGGTCGTGAACAAGCTGAAATTATTCGTGCTAATGTTGACCGTACGGTTTCGGTATTGCTGGCGGATGCGGATCGTAAAGCTCGTACTATTCGTGGTGAAGGTGATGCGCAAGCGGCTAAAATTTACGCGACTGCATTCACTAAAGACCCGAAATTTTTCGAGTTCTGGCGTAGTTTGCAGGCTTATCGCACTAGCTTTAAATCCGGTCACGATGTCATGGTTGTGAAACCTGACAGTGAATTTTTCGATGTCTTTAAAAAAGGCCCGGATGCATTACAAAAGTAACGCTCTTTTGAGTAAACTTAAAAACCGACCTAAATAGGTCGGTTTTTTTGTGCCTAGAAAACCCCCAGCTAGGCTGGGGGTTCAGTAAAGCTTTCAGCTATGAGTCTGTTATAAAACCCCTTTC
>NZ_JBEQCS010000031.1:0-21031 GCF_046054195.1 Celerinatantimonas sediminis | reverse complement strand
GTTTATGGCTCATGGACACCTCTTTTTTTAGCTAGTTTATCTAACTAAAAGGTGTCTAGGAAATCAGTGGCGATTCACTCGTACCGGAAATACTCCGCGTAGGAGAAATGGCTCCGTAAGTTCTCAATTTAAAAGTTGGAAGGATGAAATGCATATACTCAATGAGGAGAAAACAAGAGACGCAAAAGGTTTGCCAAAATATAATAATGAGGATCGGGTAATCCATCAGTTATCGGCAATAGTAATGATGGTGCTATAGGGCAAGGTTTTTCACCCAATAGAGCAGATCGCAAATCTCAAAGAAATCGGTGACATGGATAACTGGATCGTACGATTTGATGATAAAATTGGTAAACCATTTACTAGTTATTCAACGAAATGAGGTAGTTAAAGGAAAATGAAATTTAGACTAGAGTACTTTATAGGACCATTCAATATATATGATAGAGAAGAATCACTTGGAGTAACATTGAATCAATATGACCCAAATAAATTTAGAGATCTAGAATTATTGATGGATAAGTATTTTTTTTCAAAGCGTCAGTATATAGATATCTCTAATAATGATAAGGAAAAAATATTAGAATTATTGAAAACTTCTCTTGATGATAATAATTTTCATTTTAATGAGATCATGCGTGATTCGGATGAAGATTGTTTTTATCTTCCTGATACATGGGTTGTTTCAAATGCAAAAGTCATTTACGAAAACATATATAAGATATGCCTTAATAAGTGGTATTAGTAAAAAAATTAGGATATATAGGTTAATGAAATATAATAGACACAGGACCCTTTAAATAATTCTGTGTAATTGCCAGTTTTACATATAGTCAGTTAATCGCTCTTCGAACATAATCATAAATCGGTTCAGTGAAATAATGGAGGCACACACCTTAAGGGGAATGAAGTTATAACCTTTAATATGGTTATATTTGCATAATAAGCTATTTTAAAGAGTCATTCTTTTATTCAGACAGTCATAAAGAACGGTATTTAACGATATGGCTATTTCATTTTGCCGAAGGGATGCAGAAGTGAAATTTTGAGCGCTATCTATTCAGTGAAAGATTCATTATGAAAGATGAGGCGAATAATCTGGGCTTTACTATAACTTAAACCGTTATTACGCTGCCGACAGCGGTCAGTACCTCAGCTCTGACCCAATAGGGATGGCAGGCGGCTTGCGACCTCAAGAGTATGTGCACACCCCATTGGAATGGGTGGAACCGCTGGGGTTGACGGGGTATGGGGATAATAAAGAACCATATCATTCAAGGACAATTAGGGATGAACTAGAGTCTCGATATGGTAAAGAAAATGTCAAATCGACAACTGTTCCACCATTAAGTAAACCGAATGTAAAACTTGCTGGTCAGCATAAAACAATTGAATTGGCTGATGGAAGCCCAATAAGGGTTGTTTTCGATTCAAAAGGATTCCGTATTTTTGATGATGTAGCTAGATATGAAACACATTTTGATATAGAGAAATTCAGAGCTAAAAGTTATGATGGTCAGCTAAGAAAATGGCTACCAGAGATTTAAGAGGCAAAATTAGATCAGGAGCTGTATCTTCAAGTAGATTTAGTGAAGTTCAGTTAAAAGCTATAAATAGTGGAGCAGATAAAATACCAGGTTACACATGGCATCACCATCAAAATACTGGTTGAATGCAATTAGTTCCTGAAGCTATTCATAGTGGTGCTAGGCATGTGGGATGGGAATCAATGAGTAAAGGGCAATAGAAATGTATTTTGATTTGGAATTTGATTCATATTATGGTGATGGAGATATCAATCAAATTAATAGCTTCGAAAATAAATTAGGCTATAAATTTCCTAAAGAATATAAAGAAATTGTTTCGCAATATAATGGTGCATTTGTTGTAAATAAAAATATTTTCCGATATTTTAGTAATCTTGTATTAGAAGAAGTTGATATGGGATCTGGAATGTTTTTACCTTTTGGTGCTATTGATGGTGGAACAGAAACGATGGAGTTAAAATATAAATTCCCGCCAGAAGAATTTACTAAAGGTTTGGTTATATTTTCGGTTCTTGGTAATGGAGATGCTCTTTGTTTTGATTATCGAACTAAATCAAATATTGAGTTTCCTTCTATTGTTGTATGGCATCATGAAGGTACTGCTGGTGACAAAAATGAAATTTCCGAAGTTGCGGCTAATTTTTATGAATTTTTAAGTTTATTATATGAAGAAGATGATGATTAATTTATAAACTTAGTTTAGTCCAACATAATCAACATTACTTTTTTAAATGGTTAGACTCGCGGATTGAAGGAGTGCGCCCTAATGGCTTTATTTGGCATCATTCGGAAATTCCGGGAAGAATGGAGTTTGTACCGTTTGGTCCACATAATACGATTAACCATAAAGGTGGAAGATCGAAAGGTCTTTGGGTTCATGCAAAACGATAGGAGTAATTAATGAGTATTATCGAACAATCAATATTGACATCGCCAAGTCAAGAAAGGATTAAACAATTTCAGACCTTTCATCGAATTGAGTTACCCGAGTGTTTTGTACACTTAATGCAAAGATCAAATGGAGCCATATTACAGGATGAGTTTATAAAATGTGAAGAGCAAGATAGGGTAGTTGAGCGGTTATTGTGTATTTTAGATTGCTCTAGTTCAAATTCGGAAACTGATCAGTATGAGATAAGCGTTGTTATAGCTCAAATAGAAGATAGATTGACTGATGACGAAGACCAGCTTGGCACAGTAATTATACCATTTGCAGTACTTTTCGGTGGCGATTTTATATGTCTTGATTATAGAAATAATAATAAATCACCTTCTATTGTTCTTTGGGATCATGAAGAATCAGAAGAATTCGACCCGGTAACCTATCATGTCATGGACTCTATGGAAGAATTGTTAAAACATAATTTTTTAGATTAGCACATATTTGACGAGGAAGTTGTTCGTCATTCGGTGTAATGCTTATTATATAATGCCCGGAATTTTTGCATTAACCCATCAAACCAACAGCCGGGATCACCATCTCGGCTGTTGACTCACTCAACTCACCCCGCGTCGCTTTTAACTGTGCTAATTGCTCGCGCAATGCATGCTTGTGCGGGCTGTCCGGGATGAGCACAATACAATCCCCGGCAATGGTGAGGTAACAGTGTGCAAGGAAAAAATGGAAATAGATTTGCACTTGATGCTGATGGTAATGTTCATAGATTTGCACCTACAAATGATGGTTCATGGCATTGGAATGGTTCCACAGGACAAGTATCGCCAAGACTAAACTTAACAAGCAAGCAGGTTAAAAATGATATAGTTAAAAAGTTTAATTTACCAAGAAAAGGATAGTGATATTATGGTTATTGGAGATCCGCATAAATTTGCTATAGTTGTGGATGTTGTAGATAAATGGTCATCGGATGGATTTGTATCTGGTTTGTTTTTTATATCCATAGATGGCTATTTATTTCCTAATGAGTTAAATAATACAGTATTAAATAGTGAATTTTTCATGTTTTTTAATAATTCAAACTCATCATTATTAACTAAACCCGTGAATGTAACTCTATTTAATTCTGATAAGTTTGATGCATATAAAGAGTTATACAAAATTACATTCCCAGAACAATGTGATAATGTTAGTGATTTTTTGGAAAATAATTATTCATATTTATGTGGCTTTAACGAAATGGAAAATTATGGTTGCTATATTTTTTCTGTTAGTAATGGAGATAGCGTTAGAATATTGGGTGGGATAGTTGACGATGAACTTTTTAATCAGGATGAGAATGGATTGTCAAAGAGGATTATTAAAGAAACATTTATATCAAAGACGGAATTAGATAATTTGATGTATCAATTAAAAGATTATTATCATAGTCTTATAATTAAGTGATCAAAAGGTTGTTTTGCGTAATTTGATTGAACTAAAGGGATGAGGAAAAACATAGTCAGGTCTTAATCTCAAAATAATGGGGATAAAATTAATAACGGAGATATATGGTCACTCCGTCGGGAGAGTGTCCTGAATTTTGTGTAATTGTCTAAACCTAAGCCAATAGGCTAAGGATGGACATCAAAAATAACGAGGACACACACCTTAATGAAAATGAAGTTATAACCATTAATATGGGCGGCTGTTCATAATTCTGGGTGATATATTGCATAATAAGCTATTTAAAAGTATCATTTTTTATTCAGACAGTCATAAAGAACGGTATTTGCCAATATAGCTATTTCATTTTGACGCAGGGATGCCGTTGAGGTGAAATTTTGAGCGCTATCTATTCAGTAAAAGATTAATTATGAAAGATGAGGCGAATAATCTGGGCTTTACTATAACTTAAACCGTTATTACGATGCCGACAGCGGTCAGTACCTCAGCTCAGACCCAATAGGGATGTTGGGTGGATTGCGACCTCAAGCGTATGTGCATAACCCAATGGAATGGGGGGATCCGTTGGGGTTGGTGTCTCTTGATTCAGGTGGTTTCTCTGTGTACGCTCTTTACGAAAACGGAGCAGAAGCTCCGTACTATATAGGTATATCAAATGATCCTATTCGTCGATTAGAAGAGCATGTTAAAACAGGAAGATTTGATTCCAAATCGGCAACACAAGAAATATTGCAACAAGATATAACATATGCAGAAGCTCGAGGATATGAGCAAGATTATATAGAAAAATATGAAACAAAGACTGGAATTATAGGACAAGATATATCTTCTGAAAATAAAGGTAACAAAGTAAACTCCTTTGATAAATCCAGAACTGATGCGAGAGGAAAAGCATTTAACAACGAATATGAAAAGGCAAAAATTGAAATTAACCAAGTAAAACCTAATAAAGGCTGCTAATTATGAAAAAAATACTTGTGGAACCCGGTGATATTTTTTTGATACCTCTTTTTTTACACCATGAATCTTGTATTAAAAGTTTTTCTAGATTTAATTTCGATAAAGAAGGGATGATTTTCTGTGTTGGGCGAGTTATTGTCGATGCTATGGGGGCTGGTACAATTATTGAAGTTTTCAATAGACAGGTTACAAATATTTCTTCGGTCGATATAAGTAACGATGAACGACTTTTTGAACCAGTTGTAGTTGCTGGGGAGGGGTTTAAAAAGAAAAGATGGCGTGTGATAGGTCATACGTCAAGTTATGATTCTGTTACTTATTCCGGATATAATGATATTAAATTTATTATAGGTCCAAGGGATAATCCTAGAATTTGGACCCCTAATGGGGAATCATATCCAGAAGATGATATCGATAACATAGAAAGGATGACTGTGTGGACTAGCGATCAGATTGAATCTAGGATTGTAGATTTGTTGCAAATTTAATAACAAGATTAGCAGGTCTTTAATCTTACCTATTGTTATCTGAAATTATTATTAATAACTAATGAGAAACAAAGGGGTCAAGTCTTGCATCTTGCCTTTTGTTGGTTAACTTTCTCATTAGCATTAAAATTTAATTCAATTTAGCCTATATCATTTCTTTTAAATGGCAGATGTTTTTGTTATGAAAGTATCTGCCATTTTGTTTTCCTCTGAGCACAGCTACAACAGCGCCGGTTATCGCACCCAGAGGCTGCAGGTAAAGTAATGCAAAGCCTATTCAGGCATGAATGTAAGTATTGATATCGGTTAGGTCGTTGTTGTTTTGAGTAGAAAGGTGATTATAGTTGTAGTGAAAAACAGGATATGCTGTCGCAGTCTATAGGTTGGTTATTCTATTTATTAAGAAATCGTCAGACCCAGCATTCGTTTTTTGCCGAGCTTAGCTTTGGCATTTTGGAGTTCTATGGTTGAACCAACCCAAGCTCTGGGCTTCTTCTCTAGTTCAGTACATAGCGTTAAACATTCTTGTTGGGGGGGGGCAACCGTTCGAGTATGACTGGCATGCGGTTATTGATATGCCCGCGCTTATCGTCTCTGATTTGCCTTCCTACCCAATCGACTAACTCAACAGAATAACGAGGACACACACCTTAACGCCTCGATAACCTCGACCGTTTAGTGGGCATTGATGATAGCCACTGGGGCAGTGAACGGTTTGAGCTTAACCGCAATGGCCAAATTACCCAACGCACCTTTACGCCACACAAGGGCAGCCAACGCCAATTTGTGACCTTGTTTGGTTACGACAGCGAACTGAACTTAAACGAAACAGCCAGCGCAACACAATACACCGATAATGTGGTGCCGATTAGCCAAGCGATACTGACCAAAGAAGCACGCCACTACGATAACGCAGGGCGAGTGGTGCAAGTAGGGCGCTTTACCTACCATTACGATGAGTGTGGTCGGGCAATACAGAAAGTTGAACGCAAAGAGGGATTCCGCCCACAAGCGACTCGCTTTACGTGGGATGAGCATGACCGCTTAACCCGGATTGAACTGCCTAATGGTGAGCGCTGGCGCTACCGCTACGATGCCTTTGGGCGACGAGTCGCCAAAGAGTGTGAACAAGGCGCACAAGCGAGCCACCAAGTGCACTATCTTTACGATGGCGCGCAGGTGATTCAGCAAACGCTGAAAACGGCCAATGGTGAAGCTTTACAAAGCACAGAATACATATACGAACCGGGCTCGTTTAGACCGGTCGCGCAAGTTGATACCAACCATACGCTCGCTATCGAAAAACTGCATTACGTAGTGACCGACCACGCCGGAACTCCACGGGAGCTGTGCGCGGAAGACGGTGATATTGTGTGGCGTGGTGAGCAAGGCTTATGGCATCGCCATACTCAAACATTACAAAGTAATGTGAAGCGGCTATTTGAAGATGCGGCCAACGACCCAGTGCACTGTGACCTACGTTATCAAGGTCAGCTTGAAGATAAAGAATCCGGGCTTTACTATAACTTAAACCGTTATTATGATGCGGACAGTGGCCAGTACCTAAGCTCAGATCCTATTGGGATGCTAGGCGGCTTGCGACCTCAAGCGTATGTGCATAACCCAATTGAGTGGGTGGATCCGCTGGGGTTGACGGGGCATGCAAGTGCCACAAAAAAGGTAAAAGTTTATGATGTTGTAGATTACAGACCTTCAAGCTCTCCTCTTGAAAATCATCATGGTCTATTAGATATCTGGGCTAAACATAATGTGTCTGGATATGTAAGTCGAGGAAAGGATACACCAACAATTGCATTGACTAAGTCACAACATGACGCAACAAAAGCGGTTTATCGAAATTGGCTGAAAGAAAACTATGGTAAGCCTGTAGATGCTAAGGTTGATTGGTCTAAAGTTTCTGAAAAAGAAATGCATATTCTTACAGAAAAAATGTTTAATGCAGCTAAGGTTCCACAGATTGCAAGAAATAATTATTATAGGAAATTGAATCAATATATTTACAATAGGTGAAATAATGGAATTGTTACTAGACCGAATAAGAAAAATCAGGGATTGTGAAGTATTACCCTCTCATGGTTTGCCTAATATTAGTAATTTATTACCATCTGATTTAGTAGAATTTTATAAATTATGTGGTGGTGTAAAGTTATTTAAAAATGAAGAGTATTGTGTCGAAATTGTATGCCCAGAAGAATTAGTTTTGGCAAATCCTGTGATTGTAGGTGAGCTATGTCCTGAAGACATCTCATCTCAATGGTATATTATAGCTAAAGGTGGGGCAGAAGAGTCAATAACTATTGATTTGGCTCCAGAAAGGCTCGGTCGTTGTTATGATAGTTTTGTTGATGTACATGCAGTCGCGGGATCATGTTCGATAATTGCACTCTCTTTTCACGAATTGCTTGAACGATTAATAATAAATAAAGGAAAGTATTGGTATTGGCTAAGAGATGATTTTCAAAGCCTTGGGGATGCTTATGATTAGCGTAATCATATATATGGTCACACCGTCGGAGTCAATGAGTTTCGTTCATTGAAACTCATTAAGAAACATGATGGTCATATATGGTCAAGAACATGAGGGGCAGGTATTGTATTCTGTTTTTTTTGCCTAACATTATGATTAATATGAGAATATAATTTTATGTAGCCTGCATCGTTTCCTTTAAATGGCAGATATTTTCGTTATGAAAGTATCTGCCATTTTTGTTTTCACGATGAGCACAATTACGATAGTGTTGGTTACCATACTTAACTGGCCGGATTGCAAATCGGTGGGCATCAGGCGCTGAACTTTGCCTATAACGCCATTGGATTGGAGCAATCCCGTCAGTCGGAGCAGGGCTTTAACCTGCATCATGACTGGGATGGGATGAGCGAGGCCGTTTGCAGGCCCAGCGTTTAGGCGGCAATCAGCCTTACGCCAGAAATTTAAATGGGACACACACCGTTAAATATTGTTGTGTTAAAGGTTCTACCTCAAAGAGCCTGCAGGTAAAGCAACGCAAAGCCTATTCAGGTATGAATGTAATTATTGATATCGGTTAGGTTGTTGTTTTGAGTAGAAAGGTGATTATAGTTGTAGTGAAAAACAGAATATGCTGTTGCTGTCTATAGGTTGGGTGTTCTATTTATTAAGAAATCGTCAGAGCCAACATTCTTTTTCTACCGAGCTTTGGCGTTTTGGAGTTCTATGGTTGAACCAACCCAAGCTCTGGGCTTCTTCTCTAGTTCAGTACATAGCGTTAAACACTCCCATTGGGATAGGGAGAGTCGTTCGAGTATGACTGGCATGCGGTTATTGATATGCCCGCGCTTATCGTCTCTTATTTGCCTTCCTACCCAATCGACTAACTCAATATAATCCATCAAACGAAATGGGATCCCCTGATGCTTATCTTGGTGTTCATGTCCCATAAAGTTAGCGAGCGATGGCGTGTGGGTTTCACACGTTCTAAGCTACCCAAGCGAGCTTGTATCGAAGTGTGATTGGATTGTTCAGGTGAGTCAGCCATGTTTGCTCTTATAGGATTGAGATCGACATAAGCCATGGCGGAAAGCCGCGCTTTTTCGTCTAATAAGGCTTGAGATTTAAATCGCCCTTCCCAAAAACGGCCAGTGCATTGGTCTTCTTTATTAGCTTGCACGGCAATGTCATAGTTAAGCTCTCTCATAAACCAACTTAGGGAATACAAGCGGTGACGCCAAGTCTTAATCAGTTGGCTGCAAGTGTGTAATTCGGCTTTGGACGAGATTTGGTTTGCCAGCCAACGTTGAATAATGCTAGGGGTTTGATGTTCAGTGCACCATCGTTCAACGACTTCGAGGTCAGAAAGGGAGAGAGCGGTTTCTTTATCAATCAATGCCACGAGGTGGTAATGATTACTCATAATGGCGTAAGAACAAATCCGAATACAATAGACGGAAGTGAGAGCCAGCATCCGTTGTTCAACCCAAGCCCTGCGATGTTCGTAAGACTTGCCGGTGACACCATCTTTGCCGCAGAGGAAAGAGCGGCGTACACAACGCGAAACACAGTGATAGTAAGGTGTCACTTCAGGACAAATGAGTTGAGATCTGGCCGTTGTCATATGTTGTCTCGGGCAATATAAGCGTTATCAATCATGATGAATTTACGATAGATACGATATAAAACGAAGGAAAACTTACGACTGAAATCAAAGAAATATCGGGTAACTAGAGTGGTTTAGTGAACACATGTTAGGGTGTGTGTCCTTATTAAATTATGTGCCTCAGCTCAGACCCAATAGGGATGGCTGGTGGCTTGCGACCTCAGGCGTATGAGCATGACCCAATGGAGTGGGTGGATCCATTGGGGTTGACTGGGCATAGTCATGAGGATGAGGTAACTATACAATTAACTTATGATAAACGAATGCCGAAGCGATAATTTTTGAAAAGGCTACGACATTAAAAGAACTTTGTGAGCAAGGCATACTTGTTCGAGCTCCAAATCCAGTAGCGAGAGATCCGAAGATAACTCGAGCCTATAGACAAAGTGTGATCAAAAGGATTTGGTCTCAGTATGGAGAGACGAATAAAGATTTTGCTAATAAGCTTATACATAGAGTAACCAAAAGTATGCAACCAGATCATGTGTGGGAATTACATTGGGGGGACCAGATATTTCAAGTAATTTGAAGTTCTTGGATTCATTTACCAACTGGCATATTGGTACTCAGCAGATTAGGCAACAGATAAGAAAGTTGCCAGTAGGAACCAAAATAAAAATTGAAATATTAGGTTTGTAATAAGGGATATCTACATGAATATCTTAATAAAAAATAAAATAGAAAAAGCTAAAGAAATATTAGATTTAGATCCTAATGCTCCTATAATAGGGGAAATGGTTAACGCTACTATAAATACAGAATCGCTCAAAAAATACAGTCAATGGAGTGAATATTGTGAGTTTTTACAATTAGTAAATGGGGCTCGTTGTGGATCTATTGATCTTTGGTCTTTAGATGAATTGGAAAGTAATCAATACATGGTAGAGCACTTAGCTAATGATTGCTCATCTTGGATTTGTGTTGGCCAAATTCTATATGAACCATTACTTCTTCAAAAAGGAACAAATCACCTTTTATTATTTTTATCTGAAAATGATAAAAATGGAGAAAAACTGGGAACTTTTGATACATTTTTGGAAAAAGTGGTATTTGGGACAGAATATAAAAAGTATGTCGAGGATGGTGAGTTAGATGAATGGTGGGTATTGATCAATAAATTATAAAAAGTAAAATTTAAAAGATTTATAACAATAAATGTCCAACTAATGGAAAAATATCCCGGACACATCTTAACTGCAAAGAATAAGAGTGGCGGGTCTTACACTTTTTTGTTAATTAATATTATTCTAAATAAGAACATTTAATCCAATTTAGCCTACATCTTTTCCTTCAAATGGCAGATATTTTCGTTCTCAAAGTATCTGCCATTTTTGTTTTTCCTAGGAGCACTGTATACCGATAATGTGGTGCCGATTAGTCGGGCGATATAAGAAGTTGAACGCAAAGAGGGCGTTCGCCCGCAAGCGACCCGCTTTACGTGGGATGAACATGTCCGTTTAACGCGCATTGAACTGCCTAATGGCGAGCGCTGGCGCTACCGTTACGATGCCTTTGGTCGAAGAGTTGCCAAAGGGTGTGAACAAGGTGTACAAGCGAGCCACCAAGTGCATTATCTTTACGATGAAGAGCAAGGCTTATGGCATCGCCATACCCAAACATTACAAAGTAATGTGAAGCGGCTATTTGAAGATGCGGCCAACGACCCAGTACACTGTGACCTGCGTTGGCTCGAAGGGTGAGCCTCATGGATGAGGCGAATAATCCGGGCTTTACTATAACCTAAACCGTTATTACGATGCCGACAGCGGCCAGTACCTAAGTTCAGATCCAATAGGCATGCTGGGTGGCTTGCGACCTCAAGCGTATGTGCATAACCCAATGGGATGGGTGGATCCGTTGGGGTTGGCTGGGTGTTCTACTAAACTAGGTAGAAATATGATGGAATCGATGGGGCTATCTAGATCTACTAAATGGACTGGGTACCAAGCTCATCATGTTATACCTAAAAAACTTTATGATCATGCTGCGTTAAAGCACATAAAATACGATATAGATGATGCTGACAATGGGATTTTCTTACGAAAAGCAGATGATATGTCGAGTACAATGGCTCGGCATCAAGGCAATCATTTTGGGTATACTGATGCTATCGAAGATGCTTTAGATAAGATTGACTTGTCTAAATCTGATGATGCCATTTTAAAAGAAATTAACAAAATTCAGGAGATTGCTAAAAAGAATATGCAAAATGGTACCCCAATTAGAGCTAAAGATATGTGGAACGAAAATATCTTTGGGAAAGATTCTTAAGGTGTTGGTAATGAACGAGTATATAACCTTTGGACAAGAATATTTAATAAGGCTTAACGAATATGAATATTGACAAAGACTTTATATTAGAACCTATAGTGTTTTCTGAAACACAGGGTTTTTTGTGTGGTTCTGATAAGGTTGTTAATGATTACCAAATTACAACGGATAGAAATTTTGCTTTGCAATTGTTTTTTGAGCAAAACTTACCCGAGCAGTATGCTGTATGGTCAGATTTTATAACCGATATTTCTCAACATATATTTGATAGCTCAAAATATAGAGAGAGTAAAGATTTTATAAAAAATCAGATGCGATCTAATAGTTCTGGAATTAATAAAGATGCAATAAAGAAGCGAAGATTATATTTAAATTTTAAAAAAAATAAAGAAAAGCAATATGTAGAATTAATTGATTTTCTAAATGAAATTGGTAGTGAATGTGTTTACAATTTAGAATTAGTCAGCTCTCAGAGATATATCTTTGATTATGATAATAATTCTATTATAGAGGAAGTTTTTGAAATTTTCAAACAGGGAATGATGCCATGTGGCTACAATAAAAAAATCAACAAAATTGTTGTTTATAATCCTATAGAGTTGCGTTTACTATATAAAAAATATGAAGAACTTGGTATTTTTTAGCAAATGAATAATACTTCAAATTGACTAAGAAGGTGTTAATGGATTCAATTTTAAATAATGAGTTTCCTTATTAGTATATGAAAAAAAACACTACAGCGTAAAAATATCTGGGACATATATGGTCACTCGTCGGAGTCAATGAGTTCTAAGTTCAAAAAGCAAGAGAAGATTTGCAAACAGCCTTAGATAAAAAGTATGGGCAAGGGAAATATCATGTTGCAGATACAACTTTAGGTGAATTTGATGGGTTACGTAAGGCAGAAGAAGGAAATCCTGTTGGGGTTTGCGCCGGACCTAAAGCTGCTATAGCTGCAAGTAAAATTGATAGTCCTATCATAAGCATGTCGACACAATGGAGAGGGAAAGCTGGTAACCCCTATCCATATAGTGGAGATAAAACAGAGCTACTAGATATTGGCTCAGAAATGGATCCTTGTAAGACATGTGCGCTGGAAGAAAATGAATCCATTTATGTGAATAAAGCTAATGAAGGGGTAAAATAAGAATGTGGATAACAGATGTATTTCATGAGTATGCTCCAAAGGGGGACTATTTACTGGCATCTTTTCTTAAAAGTGATGAACAGAAAATTAATTTGCTTGAATCTATGGCCAATGTAACTTTTCCTCAATATTATCGAGAGTTTTTACTCTTTTGTGGAGGTAATAAGTGCCCTATTTTTGAACATCTTCCGGCAACATTTGATGTGGATGGACTAATTTCTACGTATGAAGAGTATGATGAGTTTCCTGAGGATTTTCCTTGTAATGATTGGTTTATAATTGGTGCTGGATATTTTGGTATAGACATTTTAATGAACTTAAAAACTCAAAAGATGATCGAAGGAGATAGCGAAGAAACAGGAGTCTTTTTGTCTAGTAGCTTTATTGATTTTTTTAAACAAAGATTATTTTTAAAATTATGTATTTTAGATGAAATTGAAAGTTTTAGTTTTTCTGTATCAAAAGCAATATCAAATGAACTTTCATATGAAATAGATTCAGATATTTTAAAACTATGTGAAAAATACTCTAAAATAGATAGATTGCTAAGTGATAAAAGGCAAAAAATATTTAAAGGAAATGATATTAATATATATGTTAGCTTTGACGATTATAGCAATATTATTTATCTTTCTGGTAAGGATAGTGAAAAGTTTATTAGTGATTTGAAAGAAAAAGTTACTCTTGTTAATGTTAAATAACAAATTTAAATGGGATCCCCTGATGCTTATCTTGGTGTTCATGTCCCATAAAGTTAGCAAGCGATGGCGTGTGGGTTTCGCCACGTTCTAAGCTACCCAATCGAGCTTGTATCGAAGTGTGATCGGATTGTTCAGGGGAGTCAGCCATTTTTGCTCTTATAGGATTGAGATCGACATACGCCATGGCGGAAAGCAGCGCTTTTTCGTCTAATAAGGCTTGAGATTTAAATCGCCCTTCCCAAAAACGGCCAGTGCATTGGTCTTCTTTATTAGCTTGCACGGCAATGTCATAGTTAAGCTTTCTCATAAACCAACTTAGGCAATACAAGCGGTGACGCCAAGTCTTAATCAGTTGGCTGCAAGTGTGTGATTCGGCTTTGAACGAGATTTGGTTTGCCAGCCAACGTTGAATAATGTTAGGGGTTTGATGTTCACTGCACCATCGTTCAACGACTTCGAGGTCTGAAATGGAGAGAGCGGCTTCTTTATCAATAAATGCCACGAGGTGGTAATGATTACTCATAATGGCGTAAGAACAAATCCGAATACAATAGACGGAAGTGAGAGCCAGCATCCGTTGTTCAACCCAAGCCCCGCGGTGTTCGTAAGACTTGCCGGTGACACTATCTTTGCCGCAGAGGAAAGAGCGGCGCACACAACGCGAAACACAGTGATAGTAAGGTGTCACCTCAGGACAAATGAGTTGAGATCTGGCCGTTGTCATATGTTGTCTCGGGCAATATAAGCGTTATCAATCATGATGAATTTACGATAGATACGATATAAAACGAGCGACAACTTACGACTGAAATCAAAGAAATATCGGGTAACTAGAGTGGTTTAGTGAACCCATGTTAAGGTGTGTGTCTTTATTAAATTATGGTAAAGTTAAAGCTTATTTAAAAAAAGGCAAGTTAGTAACAATTTTTGGAGTTTTAAAATAATGATAAAAAAAATAAATGATGAATATGTTGTTTCATTTTGGGGTGTGCTAAATGAATGTTGTGATTTTACTGAAAAAAGAGATTTGAATTTAAATAATGAAGTTTCAATTAAAGAAATCTCAGAAAATATTTTAATTGAAGCATACATAGACCTTCCTTATGATATAAAAATAAAAACAAAAGATAGTTTGCAATATGCTATAAATTATTGGAGTGATAATAAGTTGGAACGTCTTTATTATTGTTCAATACCTATGTATTCTTTGCCTACAAATATCACCGTACGTGAATTTTATATAAAAGTTTGGAATTATATTTTTAACAAAGATTATTACATGGATTGAACCTGAATTTATCATTATAAATTAAATTATTTTAAACGGTCAAAGATAACGTAAACATATGCCTTAATGGAAGCAAAATTATTAATTCTAATATGATGTAAGTATAATAAGAAAAGAAAGAATCTACAGGGCCAGGTCTTGCATCTTTCCTTTTTTCCTTAACTTTATGATTAAAATAAAAATTTAGTTGAAATTAGCCTAAATCATTTCTTTTAAATGGCAGGTGCTTTCGTTGTGAAAGTATCTGCCATTTTAGTTTTTCCTAGGAGCACTGTAACAAAAAGTAGAGTGCAAAGAGGGTTTTCGCCCGCAAGCGACCCGGTTTACATGGGATGAACATTACCGTTTAACCCGAATTGAGCTACCTAATAGTGAGCCTCATGGATGAGGCGAATAATTTAGGCTTTACTATAACCTAAACCGTTATTACGATGCTGATAGCGGCCAGTATCTCAGCTCAGACCCAATAGGGATGATGGGCGGTCTGCGGCCCTAAGCGTATGTCCATGATCCGATGGAGTGGGTGGCTCCGTTGGGGTTGCCGGGTTATGGTTTTGCGAAAACACTGGAGCAACAAAAAGAGCTAGCTAAATTAACTGCTCAAGCATGAGAAGATTTAGTTAATAATTTGATGAATTGCTAGGGGAATTAAGTCCTAATCAAATTGACGCTATAATTGAAGAGCCTTGGCGTATGCGTCTATTTTTCGGAACAGCACGGAAAGTAGGGTTGCTTGTCAGGTTGATATAGCTAAGAGAAATAAAGGTAGTATTTTTGAGGGATAGACATGGATAGGAAGGACTAATGCGCCACAAGATTTTATTGATGGTTTTGGGTTTGATGTTACGGGTAATAGTGTTAGTTCAATTCTTATCCTTCCAGCTAAGCCAGAGATTGATAGTATCGTAACTTATGAAATGAAGGTTATTGTTAAATGATAAGACAGATATTTGATGAATTTAATATATCTATTGATGGTGACATGAAAATATCTAATAAAAAATATTTTGATGTTAGTTTTGATGATTTTATGTTAAATCCAATGGATAACAAAAGGATGAAAATTTGTGATGTTACTTTTGATAAATGTAAAATCCTTTCTCATCAAGCTTATATAATGAAAGGAGTAACATTAAATAATGTTATTTTTGAAGATTTTAATTGTGGCGATATTCTCAATATAAGCAGCGAAGCTGAGCTAGTAAATGTTAAAATAATAGGGGGTGATTCTCCTAAAATGATATGGATTAGGCCAGAAAGTAAAAATATTACTAATAGTAATTATAGTAAACATTGCCAGTTAGATATATCCGAATATTCTGGGGAAGTTAGTATAACTGGTGTCTCAGTTGAACTTATAAAAATAAATACACAAGAGCATATATTAATAAGAGTTAAAAGATTTAACAGTATAGACTGGAACTCATTAGGAATAAGTGCATTGAGTTATTGGAAAATAATGTTAAGAAAAGTGATTGCAGATAATTCTGAATCAGGTATTTTTTCATTACCTCCATCTACAGGTAAGAATTATCATAGATCTATGAATGAATTATTAATATTAAAAGAGCATGGATATATTGACTCTTAATGCGTAAACAAGAGGGGAAGGTCTTGCATCTTGTCTTTTTGACTAACGGTATGGTTAATAGAAAAATATAATTCAATTTAGCCTACATCATTTGCTATAAGTGGCAGGTATTTTTGCTATGAAAGTATCTGCATATGTAGAGGGTCACTTTACAAGTGAACAAAGAACTGCCTTTTTGCAAGGTAATTCAGCAGATACTAAGCTGTCTCCACGCCATAGACACCAGTTACCTGTGGAAACACATGGAGGAGTTATAGATGAAATCCCCATGTTCTGGCCACCCATCAGGTAATATTCAGACTAAGAAAGTAGATGGTGTCAGTCGTCATAAAGGGGCATCTTATTTCAGAAATAATGAAGGTGGAGAAGGTCAACGACGTAGAGAAATTAAAGCGCATTGGAAAACGAAAGGCGCAAGACTTATTGAAGATCCTGATTCTCCTATAGATTGGTATGATCTCGGTTTTGACTAGAGTAGAAAATGATGAAAAATATAGATGATTTAATACAAGCGCATGAATTGTTGTATGTGATTTTTGCCCAAAAAGATGGGGTTATCATAAATAGTTTTGGTGATAGATCTGCATTAAAATACGCTGGAGTTGTGGATCAATATTTTGGTAATGAGGAAAAAATAATTTCTACTAGTGAATTTTTGCAAGGGAAAAAATTACCTCAATCAGTTATGCAAGGGGATCAATGTTGTTTGTTAACAGTCTTAAATAATTCGATTATTTCAGGTGTTTTCTTTTTAGATGATTCAAATATTCTTTTACGTAGAAAACGTTTAAAAGTCATTCATGATGATATATTGAATTTAGATATTGCTTTGGGAAATCAATAAGATCAGGTCTTGTGTAAAAAAGACTGTTTAGAATATTAGGTACACACCCTTTAAGGGGAACAAAGTTATAACCTTTAACATGGGTGATATTTGCATAATAAGCTATTTTAACGTACCTTTTTTTATTCAGACAGTCATAAAGAACAGTATTTGATGATATGGCTATTTTATGTTGATGCAGGGACGCAGTTGAGGTGAAATTTTGAGCACTATCTATTCAGTAAAAGATTCATTATGAAATATGAATCCCAACCATTCGTTTACGGTTAAGTTTGGTTTTGGCAAGATGCTATTGCTCGGAAGCTCCGACTCAAAGTATTGGTTTCTCAGAGTTTCATTTAAAACTAAATAGTAAAGGTTCTTTATTGGAGCAGAGTGCAAAAACGCATCATATATATTATTCTACTCATGCTTTACATCCACATTTACCATATGTGTACCCGACTAATCCTTTAGATAGAGAAATATGTAACGACAATATAGAATTGAAATAGCTAAAAACGAATGATCAGAAAGAGAAAAACTAAAAAAGGGTGTTAAGGAGACATGATGTTATCAACGGAAATAGTTAAATTTTGTCAAAAAAAAGGTTACTGGTTCGATGAAACAACAACTGAGTATGAAAATTCTTTACAAGATATAGGGATAGATTTAGATTCTGATATCGGATATTTTTATTTGCATGCTGAAGATAGTACTGCTTTTTTAGGTCCAAAAGGAGAATTGTTTCAATTGTGCTGGCATATCGCAAATACAGATTATTGCGATACCATTGAATCAATACGCAAGGTATTTAGATTAAGTTCAGACTATTTCCCACTTTCGAGTATAGAGGGACAATCAGGGTATTTTTATAACAGAGCAAATGGTAGTGTAATCTTCTTATCTGCTAGCACTAACCTTTTAGAATTTTGGGAAGGAAAAGTTACTCCTCAATGGGAGGATTTTAGTTCTTTTTTAACATATTTTTGGCAATTATAAAGGGCATTAGTTATCTATGAGTTGAACCACTAGGACACACATCTAATATACGCTCGATAAATCACTCTGATGACCGGGTATTTCATCGATTTCAGTCGTAAGTTTTCGCCCGTTTTATAGTGTATCTATTGACCCCGTACATGGTTATCTGCGTTATTAAGGGCAACTTGAAGAAAAGATAAATTAGTAGAGGGCCAATTTGAAAACGGCTTCGTTGCTCGAAAGATAAGCAGCATGAATGAGGCGAATTACTATAACTTAAATCGTTATAACGATGCCGATAACGGCCAATACCTCAGCTCAGACCCAATAGGAATGCAGGGTGGCTTGCGGGCTTATTTGCATAACGCGATGGAGTGGGGCTGGCATGTTTAGTAATTAGATGTCAATTTTTAAAACTTAATGAAGTTGGTCTGGATATAGAAGATCCTACTACCGGATTGAGTTATGATACTTTGTGGGGCTTTTAAAAGAATATTTATACACACGCAATGCGAATACATGATGAATTATTTAGATATATAGAGCTTTAATTAGAGAGTGTTGATGAACTTACAAAATACAAAAGTTGAAAATCAAGAAATTGTTATTAGCGATGGGACGATATTCAATGCAATAGGTCCCAATGTTACATTGGAGAATTGTGTGATAAAATGCAGTGTTCCTGCTAAATCAATTAGTATTCAAGGAAGATTTTATAATTGTAAATTTATCGTAGAAAAGCCATTAAATAATTTTTCATGGTTAGATGTAAAGTTTGAGCATTGTTCTTTTCATGGTTTATTAAAAAGCAATGAATTTGGGTCATTACCCAAACATTCTGGTTATACTAGAGCTTGCGATTTCTCAGAAGCTTTTTTACAAGACTGTGTCTTTTATGGTAATGACTGTGCTTCTAATTTTTACCCTAAATGGCCTATTTTTACTGTAGAAAAATGTGAGCAACACATAGTTTTATTGCATGATTCTAACGATGATATCTTAATTGAGATTGCAGACTCTCTCGATGATTATGATGATAGTTTAGGTGCGATTTGTTTTAATGCTGAGACTTTTTCAAAGGAACTTGGTGTAACTAGTGAAAACATTAAGAATAGTTTAAAACTAGTTGATTTTATTAAATTTTAATAGGCTTAAACAAAGTATCGATAGCAGTAATTGGAGCTGATCTCGCAGAGGTTTTAACAGCTTGGGCCCAAGAAACGTCACCTGAGCATGCTCATTTAATAACGGAAGATTTGGGGAAAGAGGTCTATCGAGTGAGTTACAATGTTCAAGTCATGAGCTTTTACACCATGTAAAATACTGATTTGGCCGATGACTACAAATCAATGACTAAACACCGTCAATCGTCCTGTATGTGGGGAAGTTTTGTTTTATAAAGTATGGACCAATAAAGCTCAAACTAATAGAGCTATGACTGTGGCGCAAGAAGCATACAAGAGACGTTCTTGAGTAGGGTATGGACGAAATGAGAATACTCTAGAGGAAGAGTTAGATATTATATCTGAAACTATGCTTAGGCTTGAGTTCCTGAGGATCAGGTCAGTTTGCTTAAAGGATATATCAACAATTTTTTATCTCTCAAAATTAGAACGAGAAGGAAATTAAAGATGAGTACTGTATATAAGTTGGTCTGCTCTGATGAAAAGAATAGTGGTGCTGAGTTTGGTGGAGCCCCTTATATTAATACTGATTGGCCTAAAAATCCTGATGGAGAGGATTTATATAACGTAATTAATATAGATAGTAATATTATAAATAATCACATTGGTTACGATCTTCTCCCGACCGATACCTGTATATCCATCTTTACAACATATAGTGAAGAAGATTATTTTTTAGATGATGTAACTTATTTTGGTGACTTGGATGAGTTGGATAATATAAAAAGTGGATATACAAAAGTGATTATCAAATCATTAAATAAATACGCTACTAAAGACGAATGCAAAGGTAGATGTATTAATAAAAATTTTACTGTGTCGCTAATTCCTTATGAATTAAAAGATGGGGATATCCCAGCATTTTCGTTCTTCTCTTCACAAATTCCTGCGGGGGTTTCTGGATTGGATGATTTATTATCTGAATATTATTTTGCTTGCCAGCTATATTCTGGAGATATTCCTATTTGTAATGGGGAATTATTTGGGCTAACTGATGCTAATGGGTATTTATTAATAAGAAAAGAGCTGAAAAATGACGGCTATGATGGTTTGTTTTTTATTCAAACTGCATAGTTAAATCTGAGATTATTTTGAATGCTACTATACTGTGACAGGTCAACTAGATTTTGTCGCGTAATTCAATAAAACTAATTTATGATACGCAACTAGGTAGAGAATTCAGGGCACATTCGAGAGCGAAAGGCGAAAGACTGATTGAGAACGCTGATGCTCCTTGTGAATGAGATGATCCAAAAAATAATAAAATTATTCGTCTGATACATATCGCAAATTTTGCTCTATTTTGAATTAGAATTTTTTATAGATTATTGATAAATAAAATAATTTTTTAAAATTTGATTTAAGTTATATTCAATAGACTTATTTTATCAGAGTGATATCTAAATAGGCGTTAAGTTTGGCAAGGGCTATTTTTAATGTATGGGCTCAGTGAGCAGATCCCATAACGTGTGAATGTCCACTTCCCCTAAACTGAGACAAATTTAAATGGAGTTTTCTACACTCATAGATGTAGGAGAGAACCATGAAA
>NZ_JBEQCS010000030.1:0-29745 GCF_046054195.1 Celerinatantimonas sediminis | reverse complement strand
TGTTTCATGGTTCTCTCCTACATCTATGAGTGTAGAAAACTCCATTTAAATTTGTCTCAGTTTAGGGGAAGTGGACATTACCATATTCTGTTGAGTTATATCCAGAGGAATGGGCCAGAAGGCCGCGCCTAGAAGGCTCCAATTTGCTAAGTGAATCAGCTGGTTGAGTGTGATGTCCTGACGGTTATCTTCACTAACTAACATGGGTAAAATATGTCGATATAATTCATCAACTTTTTCTTGATCACTTTGCTCGGTAAGCCACTGAATAAATAATTTGATCTGTTCTCGCGATTGCTTGCTTTGGTCAATCGATGTCGGAGCTCAACTGCAGGGGAAATTATTGGCTCAAATGTCAATGACGATACGATTGTGATCAGTGTTTCTATATTTGAGAATACAATTGCAGAAACGTTCTATTTTGATCAAAGTGATTTAGCTATTTGTGCAAAGCAAATAGGAAAATTATTTTCATCACATCAACCCAATGTAGCCCTAATTTTTTGTAATGCTATTTCTGATCATGAGTTTATTAAAAATAGCGCGCTTATCAAATCGCTTTCTAAAGAAAATAAAAATGTTTTAATTGCGGGTGGCCAAGCGGGAATAGCGCATCAATTAGTTGATACCTATGTGTTTACCGAGCAAGTCGTATCCAATAAAGGATGTGTGGTTGCTTTGTTGAAAGGGGAGAGCCTTCAGTCATGGGCGTATCATAATAACGGCTGGATCCCGATCGGACGAAAAATGCAGGTTACATGCTCGAAAGGCCACCGGGTTCATGCAATTGATGATAAAAGCATTAAAGAGTTATATAAGCATTATTTGGGCGCAGATATTGATTTGACCGATTTTATTCATCCTGCGCTTCAGTTTCCGCTCGTTCGAGAAGAAGATGGGGTATTGAGTGTTCCCGTAAAAGAATATGACGATGGTTCATTTGAGTTTACGGGCTGTCTTGCTAAGGGAACAACAGTGCGTTTCAGTTTTTGTGATATTGTACATCTAGAATCTGAAGCAAAACGAATAAAAGCTGAACTACAAAGCCACGAGCCTGAAGCACTGTATGTATACTCTTGTGGCGCTAGGAAAAAATTATTAGGTAAAAAGGTATCAATCGATATTCGAAACCTTGATGATATTGCAAGTACTGCAGGCTTTTTCACCTCGACAGAATTTTTTACCTCACCAGATCTCAAAACACACTGTTTAATTCAAAATATGACACTCCTAGGTTTATCCGAACAGCCTAGCCTTGGTCGTCTTAAAGATATAGAAACAGAATGTGTGGATGAAGCAGACGATTCATCAAACCAGATTAATGAAATTAGAATACTTACTACGCTTATTGCCCAAACATCGAAAGAGTTAGAAGAGTCAAACCGTCAGTTAGCTCAGATGGCAAGGATGGATAACATGACGGGGTTGTATAATCGAAATTATTTTGACCTTTTTCTCAAAACTGAATTGAAGCGACATCAGCGCTCTAACATGCCTATTTCTCTAATTTTGTTAGATGTTGACTATTTTAAACAATTTAACGATGTCTATGGCCACGTTGCAGGTGACCACTGTCTGGCTAAAGTTGGAGAAATTATTAGAAATACACTTAAGCGAACGATGGATATTGGATTTCGCTATGGTGGTGAGGAAATGGGCGGTGTACTGCCAAACACGGATTTTAAAGGGGCAACTATAGTCGCTGAAACGATACGTCAAGCAATCGAAGAGGCAGATATTGCGCATTCTGCGTCATTGGTAGCGCCTTATGTCACTGTAAGTATCGGTTATTTAACGATTACATTAACAGATGATTTTATGCCAGAACAGCAACGAGTCATTGATATGTGCGACCAGTTGTTGTATCAAGCGAAGACAAAAGGGCGAAATAGAATTATTGGTAAATGCATGAATTTTAAAAATAAATCATAATTTGTATTTTTTACTGCGATAGCGAGTTAAGATATTGCTTAACTTCGTCGTTTAGCCAGTTAGAGAAAGCTTCTTGTTTAATTTTGGCGTCATCTCGCTGACGTAAAACTAACCAATATGGATAGGGATAAGGCGCTGTTACCGAAGACAGTTGTACTAGCTCTTTACGCTCAATTGCATCGTGTACTAGGCTTCGACGTTCTAATGCGATGCCTTGACCTAAACGAACTGCTTGCAATACTAGGTTTGAGTCATTGCTGCACAGGCCAGTGCGATGGAGTTCGACATCAACTCCTGCCGCTTGGCACCATGGTTGCCATGATTCCATGTTAAAGATGATATGGCTTTTAATAATTTCATCAGGTGTTTGAGGTAAAGAGCCATGATTAAAATGCGGAGCTGCAACGACGACTAGTTCATCATTAAAGAGCCGGTGGCTATCAACCCCCTCCCAATGACCATTGCCCATCCTGATCCCAATATCGACAGATTCTTTCACCATATTTGCAACATGAAGGCTTGCCTGAAGTCGTACGCTTATATTGGGATACAGCTGCTCGAAACGCGCTATACGTGGTATTAACCAATTTGAGCCAAATGAGGGAAGAACTGCAACAACAAGTTCGGTGGTTTTGGGTTGGGTCTTAATTAATCGTGTCGCCTCGAAGATGCCATTTAAAGATTCTCGAATTTGTAGAGCATACAGACGCCCATTTTCACTAATTTGTAGTCCTCGTCCTTCTCTAATAAACAGTGTGACACCTAACATTTCTTCTAAGACTTTAATCTGTTGGCTGATTGCTGAATGCGTCACATGCAGTTCTTTGGCCGCCGCTGTAATGCTGCCGAGTCTGGCAACGGCTTCGAAATTTCGCAGGCTAGCTATTGGAGGAAAATTTGACATGTAAGTATCTCTTAATTATTCGGGTAGAAAATACTGATTTTAAAGTCTAATTAATCTGATTAATGTAAGTATTGTTAAACATATAAGTTGTTAGTCAAGAGATTCGATGCTGAATGATGAAAATAATGACGGCTCGTTCAGCTTCGGTGAGTCAGACAGAGGAGAGTTACAGATGAAACTTATCGGGACATTAGATTCACCTTATGTTCGCAGAGTCGCGATTTCTTTAGATTGCCTTGGAATTAACTTTGAGCATAGACCTTTATCAGTGTTTAGTACCTTTGAAGAGTTTGCTTTAGTCAATCCTGTGGTGAAAGCGCCAAGTTTAGTGCTTGATGACGGTATGGTGCTGATGGACTCAAGTTTAATTATCGATTATTTCGAAGCCTTAAGTTCACCTGATTTAAAATTATTTCCAACACAGTCTCATGAATTAGCTAATGATTTACGAACAGTTGGATTAGCGCTTGTTGCGTGTGAAAAAACGGTTCAAATTGTCTATGAAAATAATCTTCGACCTTCGGAAAAACTTCATCAACCATGGATTGACCGTGTTACCCGACAATTATTAGCAGCTTGTCACGAACTTAATAAGCAACTTACGATTTCTTCGATGCAAGATGACAACCTCAACGAAGCGGCAATTACGAGCGCGGTAACTTGGTCATTTATGCAATTAATGTTGCCGAAGGTTGTAAATGCAGATGATTTCCCGGCGCTTAGGAATATAGCCACAGTCTTAGAGAAAACTGAATTATTCAAACGCTATCCTATCTGTTAAGTATTGACGGGCGAGCTAGCCTCGTCCGCGTTTGTAGGTGGTCCATGGATTCACTGGCCGATTCTGCTATAGTGCGCTCATTAGCTTAATTTGAGCCAAATAGCGTAGATACTGGATAACATATGAGCCAAGAACAACCTAATAATCCACTGCATGGATTGACTCTTGAAAAGATATTGACCCGTCTTGTTGAACATTACGGATGGGATGGACTACATCAAAAAATTAAAGTAAATTGTTTTTCTAATGAGCCATCGATTAAATCTTCACTTAAATTTTTGCGTAAAACACAGTGGGCGCGTGACAAAGTTGAAGATTTATATCTAACAACATTTAAAAAGTAGCGATTAATATCGCAGCCTCTCAGATTTTCACCTTATAAATCAATTGGATATTTTTCTAAATAAATTATGTTATGGTTGTCTTAGTCTATAACCCTAAAGGGTAGGCTTGAGCGGAGAATATTCAATGAGTGAACTTAATAAAATGCGCTTGGGTGAGTTTTATGACCCCAATGATGACAGCTTATGTAAGATGCGAGCCCATGCGCGAGCATTATTTGAAAAATACAACCAGACAAGCCATGAGCAATCACAACTGAGAGTCGAGCTAATCACCGAGTTATTTGCAAAAGTGGGGCAAAAGTTTGTTATCGAGCCGACATTTCATTGTGATTATGGAAAAAATATCTCGATTGGTGAGAACTTTTTTGCCAATTTCGGCTGTGTCATCTTAGATTGTGCTCAGGTTAGCATTGGGGATAACTGTTTTATAGGGCCTCAGGTCGGTATCTATACTGCTTGCCATCCGCTTTCACCGATAAAACGTAATCGTATGATTGAATATGCTAAAGCGGTGAGTATTGGTGACAATTGCTGGATTGGTGGTCATGCAACGATAAATCCGGGTGTGGTACTGGGCGATAACGTTGTGGTTGGCTCTGGAGCCGTTGTCACTAAAAGTTTTGGCGATAATGTCGTTATTGCGGGAAATCCCGCTAAAGTGATTCGAACCATCACAGAAGATATGTAAAAGGTTAAATTTCCCTCTTATTAGTTATTAAATTTTTATTAAGGTTTAGTTTAGATGGTCATTAAATCAAAAGAGTCGTTAATTGAATGGCTTGAGCAGGGAAATACTGTGAAATATGTATTTTTCTGGGGGCATCAAAAAGGCCCTAAAGGGGTGACTAAAAGCTGTTTTAGCCAATGGTATGAGATTGATTTTGTAGTAGATGGCATTACTTATCACAGCGCAGAACAGTTTATGATGGCCAAAAAAGCTCAATTATTTAATGACGATGACACACTGGCGAAGATCCTAGCTTCGACTCATCCGGGGCACGCTAAAAAACTGGGGCGTTGTGTGTTAGGTTTTGATGAATCGGTGTGGATAGCGCATCGCTTTGATATTGTTGTTGAGGCTAATCGCGCTAAATTTTCACAAAACAGCGAGTTGGCTGATTTTTTACTGGCAAGCAACGATAGAGTGCTCGTCGAAGCAAGCCCGGTTGATAAAGTCTGGGGGATTGGGCTGGCTGGCGATCATCAAGACGCCGCTAATCCGATTTTATGGCCTGGGTTAAATCTACTCGGTTTTGCCTTAATGCAGGTTCGTGAAGAGTTATTAGGGTCTGTTGATATATGATTAGTTTCGCGACAATCTAAGGCAAATTTAGGCAAGACAATCGTTTGCTGTGTGGTTATTGCTCTATAAATCAGTCGGTCAACCGCCCTAGTCTAAATAAATTGAACGGATAAATTCCATGGATGTGGTTTTACCGCAATCGGTGACGGTTGCAATGATTGTTTCCTATGCGCGCGAGTGTATCGAGAGTGGCATCAGCATGTATCATCGCGCTTTGCATGATCCACAAGAATACTTACATTCACTTATTGAGCGCGCTAATGGCAATCCCAAATATCTGGTGAATGGTTTATTACCGAGCCAGACATTTTATGCATGCAGTGATGGGAAAATCCTCGGAGCGATTCGAGTGCGTCATGGTAGTAATGAGCAAGTTGAACAGGTTATTGGCCATATTGGTTATGAGACGCGACCGTCCGCACGCAACCAAGGGGTCGCTAAATTTATGCTTCAATGGGTTATCCAGAACCATTTAATTTGCCCAAAATTGATCAGTGTCGAAGCTGATAACTGGCCGTCTATCCGAGTGATTCAGAGTGTGGCACCAACTGAGCTTAGCTCCCATTATGATGAGAAATTGGGGACTATTCGCAGATTTAAAATTGAACCGTAAATATAAAATAAGGGCCAGGATAACTCCTGACCCAATTATGGTATTGCATTTACTTAAGTTAGAAACATTCTTCTAGAATCTCTAGCACTTCATCGTTGCTGATTTTTTTATAGCCGTTCCCGATAATAATGGTGGATTCAGCAATTTTAGGCAGCATCTCGCGAGTTGCACCAAGCTCTTGAATCGATGTCACGATTGAGCAGTCCTGCATAAATTTTTCAAGGGCATCAATCCCTGCTTGAGCGATGGCTTCTTTGCTTTGTCCATCACTTGGAATGTTCCAAATGACATTTGCAAAGCGCACAAATTTATCTATCCCATGGCTATAGATATGCCGATAATAAGGCAATGAAATGGCTGCTAGCCCCATTCCGTGGGCGCAGTCTGTATAAGCACCCAGTTGATGCTCAATCATATGAACCTGCCAGTCCTGAGTTTTAGACAACCCCGTCATGGTGTTTAATGCCAGAGTTGCATTCCACATCAGGTTGCTGCGTGCTTCATAATCATCTGGTTTATCTAAAGCAACTTTTAGGTTATCAATAGAGGATTTGAGTAATCCTTCGATGAGATAATCAGTTGTGTTAACACCAAAATCGCTAAAGTACTGCTCCATCAGATGCGACATTGTGTCGAAGACACCACTAACCATCTGATATTGAGGGACAGTAAAGGTATATTCTGGATTTAGAATTGAAAATTTTGGATAAACCTCTGGGTCAAATACTCGACCGGCTTTATTTTTTTGTTGTTCGTGCGTGATAACCGAGCCACCATTCATTTCCGAGCCTGTACCTACCATCGTTAAAATCGATGCAACCGGAACGATTTTGTTGCTCACTGGTTCATAGTTCACCCAGTATTTTTCAAATGGGTCTTCGTCACAATAGGCTGAAACTGAAATGCCTTTCGCACAATCGATAACCGAGCCGCCGCCCACAGCTAAAATCAGTCCTACTTGATGTTCTTTAACCAGTCGTGCTCCTTCCATCATCTTTTCATAAGTAGGGTTTGGCATAACGCCACTTAATTCGACGATAGTTTTGCCAGCTTCGCTTAGAATCGCGACGACTTTGTCGTATAAGCCGCTTTTTTTAATGGCCGTTTTACCATATGTCAGCAGAACGGTTTCTGGATACTGACTGAGCTCATCCTTAAGCTTAGCGAGTGAATCTTTACCAAAGTGAATCCGGGTTGGATTGTAGTAAGAAAAATCAAATTGCATGAGGTAAGTCCTGTGTTAAGCAATAATAGAATGAAAAACGTGAGCTAAGTTTAGCACTGCTATTGCTTATCGCTCGTGCACAATGGTGCACGACTTTTGCCTAATCGTCTAAATTGGTGTGCGCTTATCGAAGATCTAGCTCTAGATAAATAAGCTCTTTGATTAACACTAGGTAAACGGTTTAGTATTTTGAATCATTCAACAATAATTTTTTAATGGGTTGTTTAATAAGATAAAGAAAGTACTAATGAGTCTATGTCCAGCGCATGCTGCCAGTTTTTCTACAGACAAATGACGCGTTTTCTGGCGCTCATGTTGCAATTGCGTTTTTCTTACAGTTTTGCATAAAACTGAAATGGGGGGTGCTTTTTAAACCGCTCAAATAGTTGAGCCATCTTGTGTAAGATTTTTATCCAAGACACATTTTTCATACAAACAATAGAAAATGTGTCGATATTTTTTCAAATATGTGCTCACCGACGTAGTGAAAATGCTGGTTCTTTCTAAACTTATTCATAAAGCGATGGGTTTTGGATGCTATGTTAGCCCATTTGCTGATTTGCCGAATTGATGTTTAGACAAGGACATTTGCGATGACAAATCATTATACGGTGCCATTTAATCCTATCTGTGACTATATTGTTCAATCGATTAACTTTAATGCCAGAACAGGGCAACGTGTTTTGTCATATAGTGAAGGCTGTGAGATCCTAAGAGACTCTTTCCCTCACTTTATTTCATCACGTGAACTAGATAGGGCATCTGATGAGCAGTGGCAACTATTGTGCGATCAGCTAACGCTTTGCTTAAATCGTGAAATTTCGGTTGATGAGCTTCGACAGATATTGAATGACTCGTTGCTGCAGGTTGACGATATTTTTTAGCTGACGTTAAAAATTTCCTGATTAGGGGCGGTAAGCGGCATTGCTAGGTGAACTGGCACGTTGGTATGTTGCTTAATTTTAGTGTCATTATACAATGGTGAGAATCGAGGTTTTCAACCGATTACCATCTATTCATTACAATCTATTACATTATGCCGCTAGACCCTAACCCGTTGACTATTGACGATATTAACTTCTTATTGCACCTCATTGATTATGGCCCTTTAACATATGACCAACTCATTTTATGGGCTTATACTCAACATTTTGCAACGAACACTCCCGAATGGCTCATTAAATTGAGCGAAGTTAACTGCCTTGAGCAAGCATCCATTTTACTTAAAGATGATTTTAAAGTTGATGGTGATATCGAAATTGATCTAGAAGTCGGAGAGTTAGCATTTTTCTATGCTGATAATGGGATAGAGTTACAATCGTTTGTGAGTGAGTTATATCGAGTTGTCTGTTGGCCTAATCAGGCCCACCCTCTTAAAGAAAGTATTGCGATGGCGGATGAATTGTTTGAGTGCCACTGTCATTGTCAAACGAAGATAGAGCAATTACTTCTGCTGCCACTAGAGCCATATCATCTCGCTTACAAATTGAGAGTTCAAAAGTTATTGGGCTTTAATTTCATATAAAACAATAGATTAATCATTATTGTTGATAAGTTTAATGATATTATTGGGTCTTTAGATAATTGATGATGTTTAACAACATGAGTTTATTGACAAGTGGGAATGTTCTTTGCGATTTAAATATTCAGTTTCAGCAAGAATATGAACAGAAATTAGCCATAGTGACCAACCGACTCGCGCATTTAACAAGAGTCACTTTATTATATATTTTGATATTTGGAGCCCTCCTTGGGTTTACAATTTATATTTTAAATTTATTAGCTTATATATCAGTACTCGTGTTTGTGGTCACTGTTGCATCACTCAGGCAGATGAACCGCCATAAAGATGCCATCGCGACTCTTCAGCAGTCAGCAGCAGAGATGGGGTTTAACTTAGTTAAGATTGAATATGATTAATATTAAGTTTGATAACAAACGTGATAAGCTTTAATGATTCATTTTAAAGAAAATTGTCATCTCTATTACCATGAATTTGATGGCCAATAATCGGATAACATCGAATGCACCATGATTCAGTCGAGCACGCATTTCAACAAGCTGTATTAAAACTGCCAAAAGAGCAGCGCGTGTTCCAGGCCCAAAAATGGGGGAGTATCGAACAGGATAGTTGTTTGTTTGGTGTTCCACAAACAGAGCTGTTTAATTGGCAAACGCTTTACCAGATCCCAGCGCATAGCAATAGTTTTTTCTTCTTAATGGGCGCTGATTCAGTTGATTTAATTGAACCTTTTGTTCGCTCACATATTCCAAATCAAGTGCAGCAACTGACGATTGGAACTTCAACATTTCCTCTGTCTCACTCGTTAGATTATCGAAAGATTGTGTCATTACTCAGCCAAAGAGAGTGGCCCAATTTAAAAAGCTTAGGGTTGGGATTGTGTATGCTGTTTCATAATGCCGGGGATGCGGTTGGGATGCTCGGTGATATCACTGCGCTATTGAAAGCTGCTCCAAATCTTGAACAGCTTTGGGTATCGGGCTATTTTGAGCTGACTCAACCGGTGAGCTTGCCGCATTTAACACAGCTGAATATCGAGGTTATTTCAGCGCTTGGTGTTGGCCCGAAAGCACTAACTCAAAATAGTGTAGATCAGCTATTTAATAGTAACTTTCCAAGCTTAGAAGAAGCTTATATTGATGTTTCATTTCCAGATATGTTGTCCGAGTATAAACTACCTGAGCATTTTACCAATGCTGAGCATTGGCGCTCATTGAGTCGTCTTGAAGTTGTTGGACTTTTCACAAAAGGTACTCACGCAAAGTTGAATGCCAGTTGGAGCGCGCTTCATCCCACAGGTAAATTCTTTTTTGATGAAGTGCAAGAGCTGGATTAGTGGTTATGTCGAATTACTATTGGGAGTCACCTTGAAGATTATCAAAGCCAAAGAATTTAAAGCCGAAAAAGCTTGGGGAGCGCTTGATATTGCCAACATGAATGGCATTACGACACGGCTGCATTGGACCGACCAGAGTTATAAATGGCATATCAATGATGGTGAAGAGGTGTTTGTGGTCCTCGATGGCATTGTCGAGATGTTTTATAAACAAGCCGGCCAAGAAATGTCAGTATTATTAACCAGTGGTGATATCTTTCACGCTTCAGTTGGCACTGAGCATGTGGCCTGTCCAAAAGGAGAGGCCAGAATTTTGGTCATTGAGACTGAAGGTAGTGTTTAAAATAATGGCATATATGGCTTAGCCAACGCCAAATAATGGTGAGACATGTCGGCGTTAAACTTGTGGATTCGCATCCATATCACATGGCGGATCATATGTGCCATGCCAGCCAACTAAGATGCGCTCAAATGAATCAACAAAATAGCGAGATCCCACGGGGATCGCTATTGAAGCTCCCCCATAGGCAACATTCATTTGTTGCACCGCTTTTCGCTCACTCGCTTCATTCCAAAGGTTGCTGCTTGCAAGTAAGTCTGAGCTTGAAGGCGGTGACCAAAGAGAATCCTTTTTAAACTTGGCATGTTCAAGAAGCTTAGCTAAGTGCTCATGATGATGTTCTTTTGCTATATCACAGGGACTCTTTTTTGCATTATCTTGAATATCAATGTGAGCGCCAAAACGGATCAATTGTCGACAAGCTGTTTCATGGCCAAAAAAGGCAGCTTGGTGCAAGAATGTCCAACCTGATGAAGGTTTTTGGTAATGACTACATTTTTGAGCGAGTAAGAAGTCGTAGATAAACGCTGCTAGGACCTGTTGCCACTGATTATTTTTTGCTTGCTCATAAATTGTTTCAACTGCATCTTGTCGCTCGGCCACTATAGCTCCAATGTCTGATTGAACTCTGCCTAAAGAAGTTCGAGCATAGCTAGAGAGAAAGCTCTTGTCGATATGAAATTTCTTTAGTTCATTGGTAGAGACATATTTAAGAGAAGTTAGAGAAGCTCTATAGAGATAAGCATGTTATTGCAATGGCTTCACGAATAGCTTATGTTGAAAATGAAATTGGCCAACAATAACTATTGACCAATTTTATTTTAAATATATGAAAAATATTTTCTTTTAATATTAGTAACTTGCCTGACGCTTAGATTAAACTTTTTAGCTATGATAGCTCGGCTATAGCCATTTTTTAGATCATTAATCACTAAATTGTTTCTTGCACATGTGTCAATTTTTTTGGTAGTTGGAACTGAGATATAAGTACCGCCATAGATATTACTTAATTGTGTTAAACTTTGTGATGATATGAATTTAATTAACTTGCTTCGGTTAGGATTTTGTGGAATATAAATGTCTTGTCCTCCAAATTCTTTTAATAAAGTGTACCCATCTAAAAAACCAATCAGTTTAAATAAGTATTGTGTTTGGTGAGGTAGCATTTTAATTTCTAAGTCGCTAATCATTATATCTTCCTTAATATTAAATATATCATTAATATCGGATGTGTATTTTAGTTATTCCATAGAGAAACTTTTCCCATGTTTTGAGCGATCAGGACTTTATGCTTAGCTACTTTTTTATAGTTAATTATTTTTTCCTAGTATAATAGGGTGGTATAGTTTCAATAAAATTAAAATGTTATATGAAACTCATCGCCATTTTTATATATAACTATTCAATAGAAGGTAGTATATAAAATCGGGTGAATTTATATATTCTTTAACACTATCTTTTTCTTTGTGTGGGATATTAAGTAAATCTTTGTAAATTCTTGGAATGTATGAAATTTCATGTGTCATTTTATTTTGTCCCATCTTATAGATAGACATAATCGACTATCATCAGATTTATGATTGAGATCCCAAATTAGATAATTATAGCCATTGGATAATATTGTAATATCTAAAGGGTATAAGTATCTTTAATATTTGTTGGAATGGCTCTTTGATTTTTACGATTAGATGTTCTGACTTCACGATTAACGTTAGTTTTACTATATAAATTGTATATAATTAATAGGGAATAATTGCCGGTAACTATTATTGGGTATTTATACAGTTATTTTAGAGATCTAATGAATCATTACCAACGAAAAATTATTGAATTAGTTCAGAAAGACTTGTTGCGTGTAGCGGCTCTTGAGTGTGTCGCTAAGCTCAATTTGCCACAATGTTATATTGCCGCTGGATTCGTTCGAAATCTAGTGTGGGATTATCTGCATGAGTTATCGCAACCCACAGAGCTTAATGATGTAGATGTTGTCTATTTTGATAAAAATGAAGCAAGCTCTGATCAATTTATGCATTATCAGCAGCGGCTAAAAGCTCAGATCCCTGAATTAAACTGGCAGGTGCGAAATCAGGCTCTTATGCATGAGCGCAATCACGATAATCCATATGATAGTACTATCGATGCGATGAGCTATTGGCCTGAGAAAGAAACAGCTATTGGAATTCGCCAAGTGAACCCAGGCCAGTTTGAATGTATTGCCGTGTTTGGTTTTGAATCGCTATTTGGTGGATTAGTAAGTTTTAATCCAAAGCGTGATTTTCGCTCTTTTAAGCAGCGTATCCATACCAAAGGCTGGCTACAGCACTGGCCGTTATTGCAGGTGGTGGCTTCTAACTCTTAGCTATTTGCTAAGCTTCAGGCAGCCAGTTTTTGACAAGTGCTGATGAGCTTTATGAGCAGGGTTAATTCGTGTTTGATTTGCTCTGTCATTGCAAAGCCAATGTTAATCCGCAAGCAATCTTGATAGCGGGTCGATTGGGTAAATTGCGAACCAATACGAACATCGACGCCTGCTTTTTGTGCTTGTTGCTCTAATTGCTCGGTTTGCAACCCGGGTATTTTCAGCCATAAAACTAATCCACCATCAGGATGGGTGATTTGGCTGTGTTCTGGCAGATTTTTACTTAAAAATTCCAGATATTCCCGTTTATTTTGGTTAAGTTGTTTGCGGGCTCGTTTTAGGTGCTTAACGTAAGCGCCAGAGCTAATAAACTCTGCCAATGCCAGCTGTGTAAAGGTCGCCACTTCTTCACTTTGTCCTAAATAAGCTGCTAAAAATCGTCCTGGGCGACACCATCCGAGCCGGTAGCTCGGTGTGAGTGTTTTAGACATCGAACCACACCAGATCATGTAGCCGCTGGTGTCATAAAAACTAGCTGGCAGTATGGCGTGTTCTGTATGGCTTAGCTCGAAATAGACATCATCTTCGATCATTGGCGTGCGATATTGAGTGGCAAGTTTCGCCAAGCGCTGCTTTTGGGCAACCGACATGGTAATGCCTTGCGGGTTCATATGCGTCGTTGAAAATAACCCTGCCTGAATAGTTCCTTGTGCTAATAATGATTCGAGTTCATCTAAATCAATGCCATCGTTGGTTGAGGGGAGCTCAATAAGTTTTAATTTCAGAGCTGAAAGTGTGGATAGTAGTCCATGAAAACAAGGCGAGCTGACAGCGACTGTATCACCTGCTTGAGTCACCGATAACAGCGCTGATTTTACTGCATCTAAGCAGCCATGCGTAATGACGAGTTCATCAGCCGATAGGGCAAATCCTAACTGGCTAAAATGCCCGGCTAACGCGCTTCTTAGGCTCTTTTCACCGCTTGCTTCAGGGTAGAGCGTGAGCTGGCGAGAGCATCGGCGAATAGCGCGCTTTAAGCAAGTGCTAAACTCTCGTTCAGTTTGTTCACTAAGCTCCAAAGTGGAAACGCCAAGTGGACCGGAGTGTTTTCTGGGCAGCGCTTTTTTACTGGCAATAACCGCAGGTGTTCGCTCAAAACTGTTCCATACAGGGGCTGGTGCTAGTTTGGATGTTGGGGTACACACGTAAAATCCTGACTGTGCTTTTGCTGCTATCCACCCCTGTGCCCGTAGTTCCTCATAACAGCTTACCACCGTTGAAATACTAACGTGATGAATTTTGGCAAAGTTACGCAATGAGATCATGCGTTCCCCAATGGCTAGTTTGCCCGCTTTAATGTCATCAATGCAGCGCTTGGCGAGTTGTTGGTATTTGTTACTCATTGCAAAACTGTACCGGTTAATTTTTAAAAAATTGTATCTGTACTGATTGTCGTATGCAAGTGATACTGCATCTCTCAATATCAGCACTGGAGAGCAGATGCAAAGGCGCGATTTATTCCTGACATTATTGGTCATGGCAATTTGGGGATTTAATTTTTCAATGATTAAATTGGGGGTGAGTGAAATCGATCCATTAGTGATTGCTAGTGCTCGATTTTTCTTCGCCGCTGTTCCCATGGTCTTCTTTATTCGTAAACCTGCGGTGAAATGGCGCTACCTTGTGCTGTACGGTGTTGTGTTTGGTGTCGGTGTATGGGGAACAGGGTTAAGCTCGATTACTTTTGGATTATCTTCTGGCATGGCATCGGTACTTCAACAAACAGATGTTTTAACCTCTGTTGTCGTTGGCGTATTAGTCTATAAAGAAGTGATCTCAACTAAAATGGCCTTGGCGATTGGTTTGTCGCTACTGGGACTAGTCATCTCCATCAGTGCAACCAACGGCAATGTAACGCTTATGGGATGTCTATGGATGTTGGTGTCCGTTATCTGTTGGCCATTAAGCAGTGTGGTCGTGCGTAAATATGCAGGCACGTCGGTATTTGCATTTAATTTATGGGGAATGTTGTGTGCTCCCATTCCGTTGCTGCTGTTAGCGATGATAATTCATGGCCCGGGTGTAATCACTCACTCATTGGGCTTGTGGAATGAGCATGCTTGGTTGTCCGTTTTATTTCAAGCTTATCCGACGACGCTATTCGGTTACTGGATATGGAATAAGATGGTGGTGAAATACCCGTTAAATTTAATGGCGCCATTTACTTTATTAGTGTCTATCTTTGCTTTAATCAGTGGTTACCTCATGTTTGGTGAGCAGTTGTCTCTGGTTCAGTGGGTTTCGTGTAGTATCTTTTTAGTTGGGATTGCGTTAGTGATAAGCCCTGGCAAAAGCAAAAAAGAGTCAGCTCCAAGCAAAGAGCTGACTGAAGTTTAAGAGATGGAGTTCTTAAATCTAAAAAGGGGAGTAAGCTGGCTGTTGATAGCCAGCTTATTTAAGTTGGCTTAACTTAGTTCAGCTTGTTTGGTTAGCTCAACCTCTTGATTTTCGGTTTCAGTAAATTCTTTAGATAATGAATGACCGATATTTTGTGCAAGTTTCGGCGCTAGGATAATAATCACCAGACCAATAAAGCAGCAGGCAACTGCAACAAATGGTGGGCTGAGTAGGTCGCTGTTACCTTTAAAGTTAAAGTACAAAGAGACTAACATCACCGCACTGCCCAGAATCGGAAAGATCACTTCCCAAATCGCTATTTTTGCTTTGGCGCTTAAAATAAAGCGAATCACACCAAACTGAACCATCAGATAAGTAATCATCAGGCAGATTGAACCAATAATTGCAAAATAGAAGTAACTATCTAATGAACTGGTTCCTGTGCCCATATCGGGTTTGCCTGATACCCATGATAAAAAGTTCACCACGGTACAAACAAGCAATACAACCGTGAGAGCGTTGTGTGGTTGTTTGTGGCTGTTAACCGTTGCTAAAGAGCGATGCCCAAATCCGTCTCGCGCCAGAGCATAGAGCAGGCGACTCGCTGTGGCTGAAGCAGACAGATGACAAGCTAATGCGGCCATCAGCGCGGTAAACATAATCAGTAATCCATAGGCTGCACCGATATATTGTTCAGAAAGAGTACCCAGCGAGTTGGCTGATGTTTTAAATGCATTTAAACCAGCAGCATCCGTGCCAAAGCCAATGACCTGCACATACATCATCAAGATGAATAATGCCCCTGTGAGCACAATTGAACCAAGCAATGCCAGAGGAATGTTACGTTTAGGATTGTCTGTTTCTTCCCCTAACGTGGCACATGCTTCAAATCCGGCCCATGACAAAAACGCTGCAACCACTGCGCCCATCACCGCCTCAATACTCACCCCGTTGAGGCTAAAAATAGAGCTGTGATGTATGGCTGTTCCTGCTTGTGAATGGCCGCCATGAATCAAAATAACAGCTGCTAGAATCAACATTAAAACAATGCCAAAACCTTCAATTGCCATCAGTACTCGCGCAACGACTCGGCTCTCCCGGTTATTTAACAGCCATGAAAAAAACACGCCGACAAGCACCGTGATAAACCATGGGATCTGAAATGGGTGAGCGGCATCCGGTGATAACGCTGCTAAAAAGGCGTTGGTAAATGCGCCAAATGCTGAGAGTGTGCCGATAGAAAAGCACAGATACGTCACCAATAGCGCAAAGCCAGAAAAGAATCCCGCTTTGGGACCAATGGTAATGCCCACTAGCGCATAAGCGCTGCCAGTATGATTGTAGTAGCTGGTTAGACGAATAAAGCCGTAGGCGATAAACGCGACACCAATTAAACCAAATAAAAAGACCAGTGGCAGAGCTTTGCCGACAGAATCGATAAGCCCTTGAGCATTGCCTGACATAGCTAACGTCGGCCCGACTAGTCCTAGTGAGAGGGCGAGAGCTTCCCACAGCTTGAGTTTTCTCTTTGTTTGTTGACTCTGACTCATTTCATGTTCCTTATGGGGTGTGTTTGCGCGTCAGTTTTTTATAGTTTTAGGTTAGACAGACCAAGCAAAGCGCAGCGCTTGAATGGTCTCTTCTATAGGTTTGTTGGCATAATTTTTCATCTCCAACCGGCGAACAGCGACCAGCGCTTCAAGCATCTGTGGCGGAAATTCGCTTTGGGCTAGAGCACTTTGTTCAAGGCGCTCTAAAATGGCTGATTGACTGTCAACCAGTTGCACAACATGGCCTTTCGCTCGCTCTGTTTCATCAAGCAAGGCTGGGTCAACTGTGGTTTCTTTTGGTAATGGCAAAGACTCTTCTAATCCTGCGTTGGCCATCATTAATACCGCCGCGCAAGCTACATAAGGGTTAGCCGATGGGTCGATGCATTTCACCTCAATATTGGCGCCATAAGGGTTCGATGGATTTGCACTGCAGTAACGCACGGCCGCCTCGCGATTTTCCATTCCCCAACAGGCAAAAGCACCCGCCCAATGCCCTGGTTTTAACCTCTCGCAAGAGAGTACCGACGGGGCGAGCAGGGCAACAAGTTCTGGCAGATGATCGACAATACCGGCGATGATAGCGCCGCCATCGGTACTAATACCGTGGGGACCGTCAGCTGCTGATAGCAGCGGTTTGCCATCACGAGTAAAGGAGAAATGAATATGCGCACCATTGCCGACTGAATTTAAAGCAGGTTGCGCGGAGAAGCTCACTTTACAATCATAGCGCCGAGCAATGCGTCCTAAGAGTAATCGAGCTAGAGCTATTTTATCCATGGCTCGAATCGGGTCCGCTGGGCTTAGCGAAAGCTCATATTGTTGGTTGCCATATTCACCATGGAATTGCTCTAATCCAAGCCCTAAGCGTGCAAATGTTTGAACGACTTCACTGACAAATTCTTCTTTATTTAAAAGCGAACTCACGCCATATGCTTGCCAGCCATCAATGGGTTTGTCGTCATTAGGCAGCAGGAAAAATTCCATTTCACCAGCTACTTTCATTTCGATGCCTTTCGCTGCTAGTTTTTCGCATTGCTGACGCAATAAATGACGAGAACACCAGAAACCATGGTCACCTTCTTGTTCGTAAACTTCCGCAGGTGCCCAGCTAAGTTTGTCATCGATTTCTACCGCAGCGCTTAAGTCAGCACGTAAGCGGTGATCGCCTACCGCGGTAATGGATGGGATCCAAGCAATGTCATTATCGGCACAAAATAGTGCCCATGAAGGAGAGGCCCCAACACCACTTTTAGCAACTGATTTTGCTCGGCTCTTCGGCACAATTTTGCCGCGCATTACTCCAGCGCAATCAATGAGCGACGTTAGCAGATACTGTCCTTGCGTATCAGCATCCTGTGAGTTGGTTTCGTGACTGCCTGAACAAGACTGAGCAGGTTCAACAGATGGCATATATCGTCTCCTTACGGTCAAATTGAATTTGATGAGGTTTAACTTTTCATCCTGAGTTTCTTTATGTATGCTACAAAAAAAGAAAAAAGTAAAGATTTGTAATAAATGTTAGATTCTTAAATGCGTGATATTCGAGTGATTCTAACGCTGGTTTTGACATCATGATTGATGGATGATTTGGACCTTGTTAGGTTATAAGTCCTTCATACAAATTGTATTTACTGAATTTCGCATAAATCATGCAGAGCCTTGAAGCAACTTGACCCGATAAGATTTATGTTTTTTTGAGAGTGAAAGCAGCATGAATGTTTTGTCACAGAAGATCCGCTCAGGATTAGCCGATTTTAGCCCATCAGAGCGTAAAATTGCTCGCGCCTTGCTGGCGGATTATCCAAGTTCCGGGCTGGGTTCGGTGCAAAATTTAGCTGATTTAGCGAATGTCAGCTCACCATCAGTGGTGCGTTTTGCCAGACATCTGGGCTTTGAGGGATTTGTTGATTTTCAACAGGCGCTTCGCAACGAGTTGTCATTGCAAGCCAATGGCCCTTTGCAACGGCTTGAAAGTGAATTTGATGGCAAGCTAGAGAATGATTCGGGGATTCAACCTGCCATTGATGACATGAGCCGGGCGCTGCGTTTTTCCTTGGAAAATATTCCTGAATATGATTTAGAGCAGACGATTAAATTATTAAGTGATCCCAAAAAACGAATTGTGATTGGGGGCGGGCGAGTGAGTCAATCTTTGGCTGATTATCTGGCTCGCCATCTCCAGCGAATGCGCTCCAATGTAGTGTTATTGCCTGAGAATCGACACCAACGCATCAAATATTCGCTAGATGCATCGCGCCGCGATGTCTATGTATTTTTGGATTTTCGCCGTTATCAGCAGGATGTTAATGAGTTGGCCAAGGTGATCGCCAAACAAAACGCCACCATTATTTTATTAACAGACGTGCATTTATCGCCAATGTCTGCGCTGGCTAAAGTAGTTTTGTCAGTCATTACCGAGTCTCGTTGGCCATTTGATACCCATATTGGCGGATTTGCGCTGATTGAAGTGATTATTTCAAAATTAATGCAGAATCTTGGTCAGGCCGCGGTTGAGCGGATGCAAGACTGGGATCAATTAGATTCATCAAATATTAACGGTAAATAAGCCGATTTAAGGAAGTTGTAACTATGGATGAAGTTTCCCACCTGTTGGGGCATGATGAGCCTGAAGCATTTGGCTCTGCGCGGCTTGAGAGCCACAGCCCTTTTGTCATCATTTGCGATCATGCGAGTAAACGGATCCCTGCGTCCCTTAATCAGCTCGGTTTGCCACAAAGTGAAATTGATCGCCACATCGGTTGGGATATCGGAGCCAAAGATACTGCTGTGAAATTAAGTGCTTTGCTTGATGCACCACTTATTTATCAAAATTATTCAAGGTTGGTGATTGATTGTAATCGTCGCCCATCTCACAGCGGCGCATTTCCTGAGATTTCTGAAAGCACGCTTATTCCGGGGAATATAGATTTACCCAATGCGCAAAAACAGCTTCGCATTCAAGAAATTTTTACCCCATACCATGACGCAATTGCGAAGCTTTTAGATGAGCGTCAGCGCCAAAATCTGCCGACTTGTTTGATTGCCATGCACAGCTTTACGCCCGTATTTAAGGGTTTGTCTCGCCCTTGGCATGTTGGCGTCTTATTTGATCGCTTTGCAGATTATGCCAACCTCGTATTCGCTAATCTTCGTCAGGAGAGTGCATTGTGTGTCGGTGCCAATGAACCCTATGCGGTGGGGGATAGTTCTGACTATGCGGTTCCGGTACATGCTTATGAGCGCCAATTGCCTTATGTGGAACTAGAAATTCGTCAAGACTTACTTGAGCAAGCAGATGGACCACAGCAGTGGGCTGAACGCTTGGCGCAGGTTTTACCGAAAGCTTGGAATGAGCTGAATATCGCTTAATTTAACGAAGGAAAGAAAATGGAACAGGTGTTAAGTCGTAACGTACCGATTGAAACTGATAAAGCCACACTGCTGTTTATCGATGTGCAAAATTACAGTACCCATCGCAACGGAAGTGAATACAAAGGATTAAGCGAAGCTGAATTTAACCAAAAATTTGGTTATTTTTTCGATACCATCGAAAACGAAACCATCCCAAATATGGTCAAAATTCAACAAGCTTGTCGAGATAAAAGCGTTGAAGTGATGTACACCGTCATCTGTAATTTAACCAAAGATGGCCGAGACCGTAGTTTGGATTATAAAATTACCGGCTTTAATGTTCCCAAAGGCTCTTGGGATGGTGAAGTATTTGATGCCATCAAGCCACTTGAGGATGAGATTGTGTTGCCAAAATCATCTTCTAGCGTTTTTGTCTCAACCAATATTGATTATGTATTACGCAACCTTGGCACGCGTTATCTGATTGTGTGCGGTTTCTTAACTGACCAATGTGTAGAAAGTGCGATTCGTGATGCCTGCGATCTGGGATACTTAGTCACCATGGTGACCGATGCATGCGCAACCCAGAGTCAAGAACGTCATGATAAATCCGTGTCATGTATTAAAGGTTATTGCCGTCAGATTACGACAGATGACTTTTTAAAAGAGTTAAGTGGCCTATAAAAAATATTAGAGCCTTACTTTTATTGCTTCATCGGTATTTGGGACCTATTCTTGGCAAGTGCTGCATATAGGTCCCATTGCTTTAATAAATGAACGATGAATCTAGTTTAGCCTCTTGCTCTGGGACCAAATTTGTTATTTATAGTTTTCAATAACTATCTGGTGCTTCTTAGTTGAACGAATTTTTTTGACTATTGGCCAAATAATACTAATCACTGCAATTAAAATAAAAATGAGTGATATCGGTCGAGTAAAGAAAGCAGAGTAATCACCATCGGCATAGCTCACCCCTTTTCTAAAATACTCTTCTAAGCTTTTACTTAAAATAAAAGCTAATATAAATGGACTAATCGGTAGTTTACCAACTCCCATAATAACACCGAGTATACAACACCCGATCATGACATAAATACTAAACATACTGTTGGCTGTTCCGTAAGCACCAATAAACGCAACAATTAAGATTGTGCTGTATAGATAATGATACGGAATTTTTAAAAGCAGAGGGAACCAACGCTTCGTTAATAACTGCATGCCCAAAACGAGTAAACAGCAAACCAGTACCCCTGCGAAAATCAAATACGAGATATCTGGATTAGATGTCAGCATTAGAGGACCTGGCTGTAACCCATGAATCATGAGACCAATTAACAACATTGCTGTAATGCTATCGCCTGGAATACCCAGTGCAATCATTGGAATAATCGCACCGCCAATAGAAGCATTATTTGAAACCTCTGATGCCCAGATCCCCGCTGGATAACCTTTGCCAAATTCTTCAGGATGTTTATCACTTGACTTAACATGAGCATAGGCAATCATATTTGATACGCCAGAACCCATACCGGGTAGAAAACCAACCCATAAGCCAATGAAAAATGCCCGAATAATCGCGCCAATGTGATGGGTGATATCGATTAAGGAAATCCCAATACCTTTTATGTTTGCATCTTTTACTTCGGGTAGCTCTTGATTTCCCTTTGCATAATTCATTGAGATTTGTCGGCATGCAAAAATACCTAATGTAATAGCTATTACGCTAATACCGCCATCTAATTCATGGGCACCAAATGTATAACGAGCGACACCCGTAACTTTATCCATCCCAATACAGCCCATTGCTAAACCTATTGAGGTAGCAAGTAGACATTTAAACATGCTACCTTGTGAGAGCGCTGCAACTAGGGTTATTGCACAGAAACATAAGCTGGCATATTCCCATGGACCTAATTGTAATGCTAGATCTGCAATCACAGGGCTCAATAAAGTAGCAATGATGATAGAAGCAATCGTGCCAAAGAATGATGCTAAAATACCGATAGTGAGCGCTCGAGTTGCCTGACCTTTTTGAGTCATAGGGTAGGCATCAAATGTGGTCGCAATTGAAGATGAACTTCCTGGGATACCAATGAGGGTTGCGCCAATAAATGAGCCTGAAACACCACTAATATACATCGACAAGAGCATACAAAAAGCTTGCGTTGTCTGCATGCCTATCGTCATTGGTAATAGCAATGAAATACCGATCGCTGCGCTTAAACCTGGTATTGCACCAAATATTAAACCTACCACTGCGGTGATAAGAATTAACATTAAATTTAACGGCTCTATGCAGAGCAGTAAACTTGAAAAGTAAGCATCCATAAGACCTCCTGCTTAATCAAGTAACATTCCTGGTGGCAACATTACGTTGAATCCAACAGAAAATAATAGATAAATTGCTGCTGTTATAACAATTGCTGCAACGACTCCGGTTACAATAGAAATTTTGTGTTCACCACTTAACATATTTATCAAGGTGTATGCCATAAATGGTGTGGCAATTAAAAATCCTAAATACAGTAATCCAATGGAGTAGACAATTAATATACCAAGAATTGTAGTTAACCTCTTCCAACCAGCTAATGAGAGAAAAGGTTTTTCTTGCTCTTGCTTTGCTTTATTTTTAAATGATTCGAAGAAAACGCCAATACAACAGATAATCATTAAAAATATAGAGAGGTAAGGCATTATTCTAGGCCCAGGCCCCGTTAAGTTATTCGGTATTTTTATGTCTTTTACAAACACTAGCAATACAGCCGCGACTACTAGAAAAAATACGCTGATAATTCTGTCTTTTTTCAGTAACATAATATTTACTCTTTTCTATAGATGCCTAAAGATTTTGCTACTGCTTCTTTATTTTGAAATTCGTTTTTGTACTCAGTTAATGAGTCTTTAACTGATTGCCATTGTGCAACTTGTCCCATACCTTTCATGCCGATGTAGTAAGGGTTATTTTTATCTGCAAGATTTTTTAATGAAGCATTAATTTTTTGAACCAATGCATCACTCATGTTTTTAGGACCGATGACATAATAATTGGTTACTGCGTAACAATTTTTATAACCCATTTCTTGCAATGTTTTATAATTTTCTGGCGCTTTAGCAAGAAAATCACTAATCACAGCGCCATTGGCTCCAACGGTACCAATGATTTTTAACTTCCCAGCTTGGTCATATTCTTTTGCATTGGATAAAGAAACTGTCCCTAAATCAATGAAGCCACCGGCTAGGCTCGTTAATCTATCGGTTTCTTGTGAAGCTTCAACATATTTAAACTTAATGCCTAGATTATGTTCTAAAGTGCCTAGTAAAAATTGCGTCGTTCCATTTGGTGAAATCCCAGCTTTAACTGTATTTGGATTTTTCTTCATGTAACTAATAAGTTCGGCAAACGTGTTATAAGGAGCATCTTTACGCACTGCAATAGCTCGTAATCCATTATTGCCCATATGAGCAATAAGCGTGACATCCTTTAGTGGATTGATATCAGAGGCACCAGTTAAATACTGGGTAAAGATAGCTGAGTGAGTAATGCTTAACTCATTTCCATTAGGTTTTCGAGAAGATAACTGAGTAAAACTTGCAACGGTACTGTTAAAATTCTTAGCCGTAAAATTAATACCCGTTTTGGCAGTCCAGCCATTAGAAAGAAAGCGAGTTGTTAAATCTGAACTTCCGCCTGGTTTGCCTGGAATATAGAGAGTAACAGTGTTATCCGTCCATGCTAAAGATTTATCTTGTTGAACAGATGATTCTGTCTTGGTTTGGGATGTTTCTGTTTTATTAGATTTTTGATCAAAACAACCCGTGAGCGTTACTAAGCTAAGTACCAGGGTAATCCCTAATATTGATTTAATAAGTTTCATTATGAAAATCCTTGGCTAAATTGGGAATTATCGATTGGAATAAAAATACTTTTTGAATCGCAATAGACCTTCGTACTCTAATTTCTCGAGATTTAATCGTTGTGGATTACCTGGAATATCAGCAGGTAAGTAGAATCGTCCATCGCGTTCTTCAGGGATATTTAAGGCATATTCGCTCATCGGCTGGCTGATTGGCTCATGAAATTCAATTAGTTCATTCTCATTGAATAAGGTGCCAAATAATGCACATAGATAAACGCGTCCGCCTGATGTGAATCGCAACCCTTTATCGCGAGCAAGATCTCTAATGGCGAGTAAATCATCCATTCTTGTCATGCGGCCAACTGAGGGTTGTAAAACATCAACACCTTTTTCTGCATATATTTCAAATTCATAACTAATTCTCATTGACTCGCCAAATGCGATTGGCACATTGATCCCTTGTTCTTTTAAGTTACGAATTCCATTCATGTCATTTGCATGGATTGGTTCTTCAAGCCAGGCGAGGTGATAAGGCTCAATTAATTGGGCAAATCTTGTAGCTGTTGCAACATCCCATTTTTGGTTAGCATCCACAGCAATTTCAATGTCGTGACCAAGAGCTGAGCGAACCTTATCAACGCGGCGTAAATCTCGCTCAATGTCTGCGCTTCCCACTTTAAATTTGACGGTCTTATAACCTTCGCTGACATAACGTTGCATATCATCAACGAGTTCTGAGTCTTCTAATAAAATGGAGCCACCACCTTTGTAGGCATTTGCCCAATCTTTTGTTGCACCTAAAAAGCGATGTAATGGCATATTTTTATGCTGCGCTAGTAAGTCCAACATTAAGGTGTCCATTTTTCCTAAACAGACTGCTTTTTCACTTTGAAAGCCGCTGTTTCTTACTTTCCAATATAAAAATTCTCGCCATTGATTAAAGGTTTTCGTTTCTCCCGTTAGTATCAGTGGCAAGATGGTATCAATAAATGTTTTATCAATTGCTAAGTAGTGAGCCACAAATCCTTGAGAGTCATAGAGTTCTATGCAGCCTCTTTCTGGGGCAAATTGGCCAAGACCTCCGGTACCATCTTGGAATACGCGGGGCAAAGGGATGGGGTCAAACTCATAATAGATTGCTTTATAAAAACTCAATTTTTCATCGAAATTGTAGCGGAACATGTTCTACCTCATTCACTGCAAATTTAAATTTGTCATACATATTATATTTAAAATATGGTTTTAATTTAGCAGGAGGTTTTTCAGATAAATGATGATTGAGTCCCATATTTAATAGGTTTTATTGCATTTTTTGATTAATTTTCACAACTCATGATATGTATCACAATTTATATTTAATTCATCATTGACATGTTTTTTAAATTTGTAATACAAATATTAATACGTGTTTAAATAGGAAAATCCAATGCAAACGAACCGACATGGACGGTTATCAACTCAAGTGGTCCAAGAAATTGTCAACGCTATTGATAATGGAACCTACAAAGCGGGAGATAAGCTTCCCACAGAATATGAGCTCATCGAAAAATTTGACGTAAGTCGTACGGTTATACGAGAAGCGATTGCTAATTTGCGTGCAAATAGCCTTATCGAGACTCGTCAGGGAAAAGGTGCCTTTGTATTGCCAAAACCGACAATGGATTTTCAGTTAAGACACACTGGCGGCTCGGCAGCTGATGAGCTTGGTTATATTTTAGATTTACGTATTGCGATAGAAGCAGAAACAGCGCTGATGGCGGCGAAAAATCGTACCGATAAGGATTTAGAGCGGATCAAAACGACTATTAGGCAAATGCAAAGCTTGATTAATGAAGAAAAAATGCCACTTCAAGCTGATCTGAATTTTCATTATGCCATTGCCATCGCATCTCAGAATCCGCATTTCCTTGGCTTACTTAAATATATTGATAGCAATTTAGTGGCACAAAAGCAGATCACTCCGATTAGTCGCAAGATCCTAGCTCTTCGAGAGCATGAACAAATCTGTCACGCGATAGAACAAAGGGACCCGGATGCAGCTCGAGCTGCTATGCGCTTACATCTATCTAGTTCTCGTGAACGACTAAAAGCAAGGTTGAATCAGTAATCTCACATAACGATAGGCGGGCATAAGGGCGTTTGGTTAAAGATGCTGAGGGGCAAAAAATTTTTTCAGCATTGTCAATTGCAGCGACTTGTTATACATTTTTTACCAACCGCGCCATATGATAAACATTTACATATTCACCATTTCTAAAGGCGTAATCTACTGATTCACCTTCTATTTGAAATCCGAACTTTTTGTACAGATTAATTGCCCGTTCGTTATCAACATAAACTTCTACTTCTAAACGTCTTAGGTTTAACCATTTGTCTGAAAGCTCTACAACTGCGGCTAATAATTGGCTACCAACCCCACGTCCTTGAATATTATCTTTGACTCCCATGCCAAAAGTACCAACATGGCGACGGCGAGGACTTTTACAAACTTCAAAACCAATATTGCCTACTATTTCACCATCTAATAATGCAACATAGTGATAAATATTTTCCGGTTGATTTGAAACCCGCTTTTCCCATGTTTCTAACGATGGGTATGGTAGTTGTAATGTCCCTGTATAAGCATTTTCACATTCGTATATTTCTTTTATGGCTATAGCATCCGCTGATTCGGCTCTTCTAATTTTAACTTCCACTGTAAAAAATGTCCTGTTGGAAAAATTGTTATGTGTTTTTAGTGTTCATACGCCAGTCAATATACTTCATATCCCTGTTATCCTCGTTGCCTAACACGAGCGAGTAATATGCTCGATTTGCCATTTCACTAGGTGTTTCGTGATAGAAAATCTCGGCTATTTCTTTCATAGAGCAGTGTTGAAGCCACTTCGTATAGTATTCATTTGTAGTTTCTTTTGCGTGGTCGACCTGTAGAGAAAATTTGCGTACCAGCTCATTAGAAATCTCTTCAAGAAGATAGGGAATTCCAATTTCAATAGGCTCTTGAGAATCTATATTGGCCTCCAGCCAAGACTTAATTGCAGCATTAAATATGTCTTGAGAGACTTTCTCTGGAAATACCGAAGTCAAAACTATTTCTCCTCTCTGTTCAAGACTAGCCAGCGCCTCGGATATTTTATCTATACAATCTTGATTATTCATTTTGTTCTCTATTCTGTGCTACACATAACGCCGCAAATAGTGGCGCTAACTTCAATATTACTGCGACAAATAAATTTTAAACAACATGCTCCCTAGCGTTAAGCGTCCATTGATTTGCTTTGTTATATTTTAGCTCCTTTGTTAATACTATATTTCCTCATCACGCCAACGACCTTGACCTGAATCGCTGAATAAAGCACTTATTTTCCATATAGCCCCCACCTTCTTTACAATAAACTTGTAGCTTTTGAGCCGTTTCACTGTATTCGATTTTGTATAAACTTCGACAGTGTCACTACCCAATTGATTCGTATAGTCGATTTCTGAGTAAACCTTAGAAGCTCCACCAATATAGTAATGACCCGCATCGCTGCGAGAATACTGCCGATTCTTTGAAACGCAGTATTTATTTCGAATTGCATCCAGAACATTCCTTGCACCAACTTCTGTCAATTGCTTGGGGGTGGCCTTATTCTCCTTTATCCAAGAATGACAGTGTTTGGACCACCTAGTGAATACCTTTATATATTCCAATACAGTATCTTCAGGAGTTCGGTCTCTGTCCTCGACACTGGAAATAAAATATTCTTTTTCTTCAAACATTGTTCATCAACCGGATAAATATAACGCTGAGCTTAGTTGCAAAATTCATGACATGTATTTTGTCAATTGCAGCGACTTGTTAGACATTTTTTTTGACCACACTAGAGCGTGTTGATCTTTGTTGTACATATATTAGTCAACCCACATAGGTAGCCACATAAGAGAAAATGCCAGAGCGACCACACTTTCATAGTTTCTGGCTAATTTTTCATACCGAGTGGCAACCGCTCGGTATTTCTTAACCTTTAGAAAAGCATTTTCGACCAGATGACGGTATCTATATAAACACAGTGGCGCTTTCACTACTGCCAAAGCATATTTATAACTTTAAACAACAAGCACCCAAGCGTTAAGTATCCGTTGATTTGCTTTGTTATGTAACAATATTTTCGATGCTATAAATGTGGTCAGCATATAGTTTTCCGCCGATTTCGTAGGCATTGGGCACTACTGTTTTTAGCGAAAAGCCACTTTTGATAAGAACTCGCTCTGAACCAACATTGCCCTCTGTGACTACTGCGCTAAAGGCTGTAATAGCTTGTTCATTGGAAGCCCAATTGGTCAATGCCTTCAATGATTCTGTACCGAATCCGAGACCATGATATTGAGGGAGAATTAAATACCCCACCTCTGCAGTACCATCGACAAGGTGAAAACCAGTAACACCTATTTTTTCATCAGTTTCCCGTAGCGTCATTGTAAGACATAGCCAATTTGCTGAAGTTTTAGACCACGAAGGAAGTCTTGATTCAAACTTTTCCTTTATTTGCGAAAACGATGGTTCATCGAAACATAAACGAATAACAGCTGGGTCATGATGTAAAGACTCATATAACATCCAATCTTTGTCCGTAATTTGAGCCATCTTCAGTCTAGGCGTAAGTATTTCCATGCGCGATATTTCCTTGTTACATAACGCTAAGCTCAATTGCAAAATACTTGGCGCGTCATTTTGGTTTTCATGTATTTTGTCAATTGCTTCACCTTGTTAGGCGTTTGCTTGCACACAACTTGCAGATATTGCCAATATAATAAATTGAAGGGTATCTGCATCATGACTTGTGTGAAATAGTGCGACCTCTCCACCAAACCCATTCCACCATGCAATTCTTACAGATGATTCTGTTGCATCGAAATAATTATTAGGCTCCGGAGCATCAGAAGAGATGATAGAACCATCGCCTTGATATATTGGTTCACCTAATTCTTTAATTAATACCTGGCTCGTATGATTAAAAATTTCTGAGAGCTCTTCTTGCGTATTGGCAACACAAATCGAATCAGACCAAGGTCCCAATGACGCTAAGAAAGTTTCTCGCTCCGCTTTATCTTGGATAAGTAAATCTTCTAACGCTTTAAAACTCACACAGCTAACCTTAATAAAAAAGACTCAATTCACATATCCTACTATAACTCTTATAAATAAAGGCAATTTTGAATATTGTCACTTAGTACACTGAGAAAGAACACACGGATTCTCTGATAACTTCTGATATAGCAAAACAGTCTTGAAAAGACGTGCCTGAACAATTGCTCCAAGCAGGAAAGGGGTAAAAATGAGTCAGGCATAATCATCATAAAACGTCAAAAATGATCAAACTTTATTATCCGACTACAAGAGGTTTTGTATGCAAACAAAAGCATCTATTCGGCTAATTAAACGAACCGTTGGCCATTTCGTCGGACAGCACACATCAAACGATTTATAATTTGCTCTTTTGTATGAGGTTGCTTTGAATTTATCACTTCAGCAAGTATTGCCGGCCCAACGCCATATTATAGAAAACCTGTTTGGTTACTATATCTATGAGATGTCTGGATTTTTGCAGTTAAATCCCAACAGTGATGGGCAATATAGTTTTAATCCAGAGAGCTTATCTGCCTATTGGCAGCTGCCGAACAGCTCCTATATTCCCTATTTTATCTATGTGGATCAAAATATTGCGGGCTTTGCTCTGGTGCGGCGATACCCACAATGCCAAGCACTCTGGGATATGGAGCAGTTTTTTGTGTTAAGAAAATATGCCTCGCAAGGTGTCGGCCATAAAGCCTTTGCTCAAGTTTGTGCTCAGCATCAGGGGCAGTGGCAGTGTCCACTTCCCCATTAATGAGACAGTTCTAAAGTAGAGTTTCCCAGTTGTTTTCGGTAAGCCGCCGGTGGCAGAT